>NZ_JCACER010000009.1:0-127182 GCF_059502445.1 Kumtagia sp. | reverse complement strand
CAATTTCCACATCGTCAGACCCGAGGCTTTTCGGGTCGTCGGGTAGGCGGGGTATAACTCCCGCAGTTTCGGCAAAACCCCCTCCGGTAGGCGCTCATAGACAACATCATTGGTAATATGGCCTAAGTACGGGGTCTTGGCCTTGCCGACCGGCCATTTCCAGCCTTTTAACCGGTAGACTTGCCGGTAAAATTCGTCTGGGAACCGCTTGGCCCAAGCTAACCTCTCTTCGGACAGATACACCGAAAGCAGCCTGTGAAGCTCGTCCCGATCTCGATCAACTTGGAAGCCTGTAGCCTCGTCAACCAATGCAACGATGCCGACTTTTGCCAGCGCGCGGACCAGCATCTCACTGCTTTCGGCGATTGAATTCTGTTGGAGGGTGAGCAGATTCAAGTTCCGGGCCTCAAGAAAGAGGTCGCAAACTTTCGGCAGAAGCTCAGCCTTGAAGCCCAGCGCCTTGCCACCTGTGGTGGTTATGAATGCAATAGGAACCGTCGCATCGATAATTTCTTGCGTTATCAGTGATTTAAGGCTCTTGGTGGCCAAGAAAGGTGGCAAACCGTCGGTTACCTGCTGCGAGCGGCCTTTCGGCTTAGTGGACCGACCAAGCGCGCCAAGGAAACCCGCCTGCGTCAACAGCCGTGTGCCATCAGAGAGAACCGCGCAGGGAATTTCTGCATCACCAATTCTAAGATTCCCCATATGGGTTGCCTTCGGCAACCCAGCGGCTTCGGCCCATCGGGCCCTAGCTGCTTGGCTGGCTATCTCACTACGTTCCTCGGATGTGAGTTTGTCGGCGCGGGCCTTGCCGCCCTTGCTTTGCGGAGTGTCCATTCGAATCGCTCCATGCTTGCTGTATAGAGCGCTAGCATGCTTGCTAATTTCCTGCAAGCATCGATGTTGAACAAAAGTGAACGTGCGTGCTATTTCCCCGCGCTTCTCCGCAGCCTTCCGCGCGATCTCGGCGCGCCGTTCCGGCGTCAAGTTCTCAGCGCGCTTCTTGCCGCCTTCGTGCCAAGCGACTTCGCGGCACGTCTTTGCCGTCGTCAATGATCGTGTCTTCTTCCTCGCCGGTTGCAATACGCATGACGCGGACGGCATTGCCGATAACGTCGGCGGGGCACTTCTGGCCTTTAGGTCCGGTTGGTATTACGTTCGATCAATCCTTGAATGTGGGCGGATGCGACGGGGGTAAACGGCACTCCCGCAACTTTCTCGGCAAGGTGAAGCAGCTTGTCCTGAAGGGCGGACGGCACTTCATCCCAAAGGAGAACAGCCGCCGCGCCCAACTGGCACAGCGCAGCCTCGTCCTGCTTCTGCTCAAAACCAGTGTTGAAGAGTGCTATGTCCAAATCCGCCATTTGGGGCTCCCATGCTTTCCGGTAAGCATATAGGAGCCGAAGGCGGATGCGACAGGGGCGTCAACCGGGCCTAAATTCAAACTGGGGCACTACCAACCCCGGCGGTTTACTTTGCCGCGGGGGCGTGACAGGTCAGGTCGCCGCCAGTGAGCATGCTGCGGCTTCACTCCCGCGGGACGCCAGATGACCGACGACAAGAAGACGGGCACGCCGAAAGACACCCATTACGCAAAGCTCAGGCGCGCGCATCGCGACCTCAAGGCCGGTGCACCGCTGCAGCGGACGCGCCCGGCCATCCCTGCCGGCGAAGGCCCCGGCGACGGGCTGGTGCGGCTCTACGGCCTGCATACCGTGCGCGCCGCCCTCGACAATCCGCGTCGAAAAATCCGGTCGATGCTCGCCACCCGCAACGCGCTGGAGCGGCTCGGCATCGGCGATCCCGCAGCCCTGCCCTTCCAAGCAAAAATCGTCGAGCCGAAGGAGATCGACAGGATCACCGGCAGCGAGGCCGTGCACCAGGGCGTGCTTGTCGAGGCGGAGCCGCTGCAGCCGAAGCCGCTCGCGGCGCTCGGCGACACGCCGCTGGTGGTCGTGCTCGACCAGGTGACCGATCCGCACAATGTCGGTGCGGTGCTGCGCTCGGCGGTGGCCTTCGGGGCCGGGGCGCTGATCACCACGTCGCGCCACAGCCCGCATGAATCCGGCGTGCTCGCAAAGGCGGCGTCCGGCGCGCTGGAGCATATCGACCTGATCGAGGTGAAAAACCTCGCTGCCGCGCTGGAGGAGCTGCACGCGGCCGGCTTCCAGACACTCGGGCTCGATTCCGACGGGCCGGCCGAACTGGAGCAGAGCTTTTCCGGCGAGCGCGTCGCGCTGGTGCTTGGCGCCGAGGGCAAGGGTCTCAGGCAGAAGACACGCGAGACGGTGACCACGCTGGCGCGGCTCGACATGCCGGGCGCCATCCGCTCGCTCAACGTCTCGAACGCTGCGGCGGTGGCGCTCTACGCGGCACGGCGGTGGTTGGCAGCACGATGAGCGGCGACATTCCGCGCATAGCCGACCGCCGCGAATGGCTTGCGCGTGCCAGAGAAGCGTCCGCAACGCTTCAGAACCTGCCCATGAGCCCATTCTATGACCCGGCGACCGGCCGATATCATCCGGTGGTAGAAGAAATAGAGGCGCTCGTCTGGTCTCTCGAGACCGATATCGAAGCCTTCAGAGCTTTCCTGGACAGGAACCCTCAGACCAAGGCGTGGCTCCCGAAAACCGCGCAGGAACTCGACGGGATGGCCGCCTTGGAGATCAAGTTCCGCATCGGCGAAAATGCCGCCGACGAAAGATGGGCGGACGGCGCCCTTGTCGAGCCGTTCCAATCCGGCGTCCTCAAGGCGGCATTGGATCGGCTCATCGCCGATTTCGACACGCTGTCCTTGACGCAGGATTGAGGCGGGCAACCGACCGGCGGGATCACGCTCTGGCAAAGAGTTCGTTACCGTCCAGGGACTTGCCTGTCGGCTCCGCATTCCTAGATATCGGTGGCAGGCCTTCTTACCCGCCATCTTGCGCTCGTCCGGGCGCGCTCACTTGAGGAAATTCGGAACGAGGAAGTTCGGAATGCGACGATTTCTCGGAATCCTGGTCGTGGCCGGCTCGGCCATGGGTGCCCTGGCCGGCTGCCAGAACCTTGCCGGCGCTCCCGGCAACGAACCGGCCAATTGCGCGGTGCCCGGCTCGTCCTGTTCCCGGGACCGATAGCCTGATCCCCGTTCGGAGGTAGGTGTCTCGACCGGGCCGCCGAGCCGCCCCGATCCCGTGAGGAAAGGGGTTCATCCCACCTCGTGGCCCGCCAACCGCTCCAGCGCGCGCACCAGCGCGGAGTGATCCTCCTTGGCTCCCCCATTGGCCGCGCAGGAATTGAAGAGCTGCTGCGTGGTCGAGGTGTTGGGCAGCGCCACGCCGAGCGACTTCGCGCCTTCCAGCGCGAGGTTGAGATCCTTCTGGTGCAGCTCGATGCGGAAACCGGGCGCGAACGTCCGCTTGACCATGCGCTCGCCATGCACTTCGAGGATCCTCGACGCCGCCAGCCCGCCCATCAGCGCCTGCCGAACCTTCGCCGGATCGGCGCCGGCCTTGGAGGCGAACACCAGCGCCTCGGCGACGGCCTCGATGGTCAGCGCGACCACGATCTGGTTGGCGACCTTGGTGGTCTGGCCGACGCCGTTGCCGCCGACCAGAGTGATGTTCTTGCCCATCTTTTCGAACACCGGCTTCGCCCGCTCGAATGCCTCTTCCGGGCCGCCGACCATGATGGTGAGCGACGCCGCCCTGGCGCCGACCTCTCCGCCGGATACCGGCGCGTCGAGATAGTCGCAGCCGAGAGCGTTGATCCGTTCCGCGAATGTTTTTGTCTCGATCGGCGAGATCGAACTCATGTCGATGACGAGCTTTCCCGCCGAAAGACCTGAAGCTACGCCGCTTTCGCCGAACAGTACCTCCGCCACCTGCGGCGTGTCGGGCACCATGGTGATGACGATGTCGGCGGCCTCCGCCACCGCCGCATGGCCCGCGACGGTCTTCAGCCCCTTGGCGACGAGGTCCGCAGGCGCCGGTTTGCGATGGTCGGAGGTCACCACCGGATAACTCGCGTCGAGAAGGTGGCCGGCCATGGGCGCGCCCATGATGCCGAGGCCGATGAAGCCGATTGTCTGCATGATTGTTCTCCGGTTCGTCCCTCCCCCTTGAGGGGAGGGTGCCGAGCGCAGCGAGGCGGGTGGGGTCGCCGCGGCAGCGCTCTACGTTCCTTGCGTGGAGACTGGCCGCAACGACCCCACCCGGCCGCTTCGCGGCCACCCTCCCCTCAAGGGGAGGGAATTTCGGCTACGCCGCGCTCTTCCTGCCGGCCAGCGCCTTGAACCACTCCAACCCCGTTTCCGTGCCGTTGCGCGGCTTGTATTCCGCCCCGACCCAGCCGGCATAACCGATACGGTCGAGGTGTTCGTAGAGGAAGGGAAAATTGATCTCGCCCGTTCCCGGCTCGTGACGGCCGGGATTGTCCGCAAGCTGGATATGCGCGATGCGGCCGAGATTCTTCTCGATCGTCCGGGCGAGATCCCCCTCCATGACCTGCATGTGGTAGATGTCGTATTGCAGATAGAGATTGTCCGAGCCGACGCGCTCGATGATCGCCAGCACCTGGGCCGACGTGTTCAGGAAGAAGCCGGGGATGTCCAGCAGGTTGATCGGCTCGATCAGCAGCCTTATCCCGGCCTCCTTCAGGCGCGGGGCTGCATATCTCAGATTCCCGACCAGCACGTTTTCCAGCGCGGCGCGGTCGACGCCGGCCGGCGTGATGCCGGCAAGGCAGTTGACCTGGCCGCAGCCGGTCGCCCTGGCATAGGTTATGGCCGTGTCCACGCCGCGCCGGAACTCGTCGATGCGGTCCGGCAGGCAGCCGATGCCGCGCTCGCCGGCGGCCCAGTCGCCGGCCGGCAGGTTGAACAGCACCTGCGCAAGCCCGTTCCTCTTCAGCCGCGCCGCCACCGTTTCCGGCGCATGGTCGTAGGCGCCGACATATTCGACACCGGCGAAGCCGGCACGGGCGGCGGCGTCAAAACGGTCGAGGAAATCATGCTCGGTGAAGAGCATGGACAGGTTGGCGGAAAACTTGGGCATGACGTTTCCTTGAAATCACTGGCACGACGGCGACGTCATCCTCGGGCTTGTCCAGAGGATCTGCGACCGCTCATCGCAATTGTTCTTCGGTTCCATATCTGCAGGACGAGCCCGAGGATGACGGCCAGGGCCTCACTCAATCCAGCAGCGCGATGGCGGTCGGCGCGTCCTCGTTGCGCTCGGCCAGGTCCTCGAATTCGACCACGGCGTCGATCTCGGTACCCATCGAGATGTTGGTGACACGCTCGAGGATGAACTCGACGACGACCGGGACCCGGTGCTCGGCCATCAGCCGCCTGGCCTCCTTGAAGGCGGCGGCGCAGTCTTCCGGCCGGCGCACGCGGATCGCCTTGCAGCCCATCGCCTCGGCGACCGCGATATGGTCGACGCCGTAGCCGGGCTCGGCGCCCTCGGCCCGGTTGATGTTCTCGAAGGCGAGGCTCACCTCGAAATCCATGGAAAAGCCGCGCTGCGCCTGGCGGATGAGGCCGAGATAGGCGTTGTTCACGACGACGTGGATGTAGGGCAGCCTGTGCTGCGCGCCGACCGCCAGCTCCTCGATCAGGAACTGGAAATCGTAGTCGCCCGACAGCGCCACGATCTCCGCATCCGGATCGGCGGCGCGCACGCCGAGGGCCGCCGGCAGCGTCCAGCCGAGCGGTCCCGCCTGGCCGCAATTGATCCAGTTGCGCGGCTTGTAGACGTGCAGGAACTGCGCGCCGGCGATCTGCGACAGGCCGATGGTGGTGACATAAGTCGTGTCGCGGCCGAAAGCCTTGTTCATCTCCTCGTAGACGCGCTGCGGCTTCATCGGCACCTCGTCGAAATGCGTCTTGCGCTTCAGCGTCTTCTTGCGCTGCTGGCATTGCTTCGCCCAGCCCGACCAGTCGCGCAGCTTTCCGGCCGTCTTCCACTCGGTGGCGACGTCGAGCAGCGCCTTGAGTGCGGCGCCCGCGTCGGAGACGATTCCGAGATCCGGCGCGAACACCCGGCCGATCTGGGTCGGCTCGATGTCGATATGGACGAATTTGCGCCCTTCCCGGTATTTTTCGACCGAGCCGGTGTGGCGGTTGGCCCAGCGATTGCCGACGCCGAGGACGAAATCCGAGGCGAGCAGCGTCGCATTGCCATATCGGTGCGAGGTTTGCAGGCCGCACATGCCGGCCATCAGCCGGTGGTCGTCGGGGATGGAACCCCAGCCCATCAGCGTCGGGATGACCGGCACGCCGGTGATCTCGGCGAATTCGATCAGAAGGTCGGAGGCGTCGGCGTTGATGATGCCGCCGCCGGCGACGATCAGCGGCCTTTCCGCCGCGTTAAGCAGCGCCAGCACCTTCTCGGCCTGGCCGCGCGTCATCGCCGGCCTGGCGACCGAGAGCGGCTCGTAGGCGTCGATGTCGAATTCGATCTCGGCAAGCTGCACGTCGATCGGCAGGTCGACCAGGACCGGCCCCGGACGGCCCGAGCGCATGAGATGAAACGCCTTCTGCAGCGTCATCGGCACCTGGTAGGGCTCCATGACCGTGACCGCCCACTTCGCGACGGGTGCGGCGATGGCGGCGATATCGACCGCCTGAAAATCCTCCTTGGTCAGCCGCGCGCGCGGCGCTTGCCCGGTGATGCAGAGGATCGGGATGGAATCGGCGGAGGCCGAATAGAGCCCGGTGATCATGTCCGTGCCGGCCGGACCGGAGGTGCCGACGCACAGCCCGATATTGCCGGCTTTTGCCCGCGTAAAACCTTCGGCCATGTGCGAGGCGGCCTCGACATGGCGGGCCAGGATATGACGGATCGAGCCACGCGCCTTGAGCGCCGAGTAGAACGGATTGATCGCCGCGCCCGGCACGCCGAAGGCGCAGGAAATGCCTTCCTTTTCGAGCACGAGAACAGCCGCGTCGACGGCACGCATCCTGGGCATTTGTCCGGCCCTCCCTTGATCCAGGCGATTGAGATGGGCTGGAGGATGACATCGGGCGCGGTATTTTTCAATTTTTCCAGAATATTTTTTCAGTTTGTAGATTTATGCCTTACCACTTGAATGCACACATGTTTCCGTTTTCCGGTTTTCCCTCGTTCCAATTTCCAGAAAAGTTTTTATCGTGCATGGATGCAATCGCCCGAAAAACGCCAGCGCGGCCGCCCGCGCGCCTTCAACGCCCAGCCCGAAGCCAACGCGGTGCAGTCGCTCGACCGCGGGCTGCGCATCCTGGCGGTCGTCGCCGCCGCGGACGGCCTGTCGCTCTCCGAAGTTGCCGCGCGCTCCGGCATCGCCGCCTCGACCGCCTACCGCATGCTCACCACGCTGGAGACGCACGGCATGGTCGAATTCGAGAAGACCGAGCAGCTGTGGTCGGTGGGGGTCGCCGCCTATCGCACCGGCGCCGCCTTCCTGCGCCGCAGGAAACTCGCCGACCGGGCGCGCATCGTCATGCAGGAGCTGATGGAGAAATCCGGCGAGACCGCCAATCTCGGCCTGGCGGAGGACGATTGCGTCGTCTTCGTCAGCCAGGTGGAGACGCATCAGGCGATCCGTGCCTTCTTCCGGCCGGGCACGCGCAGCCCCTTCCATGCCAGCGGCATCGGCAAGGCGGTGCTGGCACATCTGCCGGCCGAGCGGGTGACGGCCATCATCCGCGGCACCGGGCTGGAGGTTTTTACCAGCAAGACGCTGCCGGACGCCCCTGCCCTTTCCCGCGATCTCGCCGACATCCGGCGGCGCGGCTGGTCGGTCGACGACGAGGAACGCTTTCCCGGCATGCGCTGCGTCGCCTCGGCCATCTTCAACGAGTTCGGCGAGCCGATCGGCGGCATTTCGGTGTCGGGGCCGACCGTGCGGGTCACGCCCCAGCGGGTCGCGCAACTCGGCCCGCTGGTGCGCGACGCGGCGGCGGCGGTGACGGACATGATCGGCGGGAGATTGCCTGAAGGCAGTAGGCCGTAGGCAATCGGCAGTAAAGAACGGCAACGGAGCCGCCGCCTCCTACTGCCTACTGCCTACTGCCTACTGCCTACTGCCTACTGCCTCCCCCTTCATCCCATCCCCGTCACATGCCTGAGATAGAAGGCGAACGCGACGAAGCCGCAGATGAAGGCAATGCCGCCCCAATCCACATTCGCCCGGCGCAGCACGCCGGCCAGCTTGACCAGCAGCAGGGCAAGCAGCGCCAGGACGGTGGCGATCACCACAAGCCGGATCATCGAGGCCTCCCGAGGTCGCGTCAGGGCATTTGGTGATATGGTGCGCGAACCCCGCTCTTTTTAGGGCGTGCCTGCATCCCCGTCCGGCGTTTGAAGTCCTCCCTGCCAATACGCGCCACTTTTGTCTTTACGACCGGCGCGGATGGCGTTACCGGAGCGGCATGCCCTTGTAGCTCAGCTGGTAGAGCAGCGGTTTTGTAAACCGAAGGTCGCGGGTTCGATCCCTGCCGGGGGCACCATCCCGAAGACATCATCCGGAACCGGGCGCAGGAACAAGCCCTCACCTTGGCATTCAGGGTCCCGCCATGCTAACCCGGCGTCGCCATACGTGCTGCGTTGGGAACAGGCCGTTGCACCAGCAGAGACTTCGCAAGACGCTCGCTTTCGTCTCCTCCGGGACGGCCGATGCCGACGAGGCCGCCGCCCAACTGTCCGGCGCCTACGGCCAGGCCGGGGTCGCCGATGCCGATGTGGTCGTGGCGCTCGGCGGCGACGGCTTCCTGCTGCAGACGCTGCGCGACACGATGGGCAGCGGCCAGCAGGTCTACGGCATGAACCGCGGCACCGTCGGCTTCCTCATGAACGAATACCGGCTGGAGGGCCTGCCCGAACGCATCGCCGCGGCGCATGCCGAGACGATCCGGCCGCTCGAAATGGACACGCTCTCCAGCGACGGTGCCACTAGGAAGGCGCTCGCCGTCAACGAGGTCTCGCTGTTCCGCCAGTCCTACCAGGCGGCCAAGATCCGCATCAGCATCGACGGCAAGGTGCGGCTCGACGAGCTGATCTGCGACGGCGTCATGGTGGCCACGCCGGCCGGCTCGACCGCCTACAACCTGTCCGCCCACGGCCCGATCCTGCCGCTCGACGCGCCCTTGCTGGCGCTGACGGCGGTAAGCCCCTTCCGTCCGAGGCGCTGGCGCGGCGCGCTGTTGTCCAACCGATCGGCGGTCCGGTTCGACATCCTCGAAGGCGCCAAGCGGCCGGTCAACGCCGTGGCCGACCACACCGAGATCAAATCCGTGGTTTGCGTCACCGTGCAGGAATCGACGACGTTGACGGCCACCGTTCTATTCGATCCCGACCACTCCTGGGACGAACGAATCCTCGCCGAACAGTTTCGTTACTGACCGTATTGCAACGCAAAAACCACAACACCATATGTTGAATGGTCGCGATCAGTCGAAACCCGGCTGATAATATTGACAAAACCGGATTCAAGCCCTAACGGCAGGTTGCGATCCGCGAAAGCGTGACTTTGCAGCGGCATGATGACCGCGCCCCTGAACAGCTAAAAGCAGCCAAGACACTTGTCCTCAGACAGCACGACCGCTCCAGAAGCGTTGACTTTCTCCGATCTCGGCCTTTCGCCGAAGGTCCTCTCGGCAGTCACCGACGCCGGCTATACGGTGCCGACGCCGATCCAGGCGGGCGCCATTCCGCACGCCTTGCTCGGCAAGGACGTGCTCGGCATTGCCCAGACGGGCACCGGCAAGACGGCGGCCTTCGTGCTGCCGATGATCACCCGGCTCGAAAAGGGCCGGGCGCGGGCCCGCATGCCGCGCACGCTGATCCTCGAGCCGACGCGCGAGCTTGCCGCGCAGGTCGAGGAGAACTTCGTCAAATACGGCAAGAACCACAAGCTCAACATCGCGCTCTTGATCGGCGGTGTCTCCTTCGACGAGCAGGACAAGAAGCTGGAGCGCGGCGCCGACGTGCTGATCGCGACGCCCGGCCGCCTGCTCGATCATCGCGAACGCGGCAAGCTGCTGCTGACCGGCGTCGATATCCTCGTCATCGACGAGGCCGACCGCATGCTCGACATGGGCTTCATCCCCGACATCGAGCGCATCTGCGAGATGATCCCGTTCACCCGGCAGACGCTGTTCTTCTCCGCGACCATGCCGCCGGAGATCACGAAGCTCACCGAAAAATTCCTGCACGCGCCGGTGCGCATCGAAGTGTCGAAGGCTGCGAGCACCGCGACCAACATAACCCAGCGCCTCGTCAAGTCCGGCCCGAAGCCGTGGGACAAGCGCGAGGTTCTGCGCGACCTGATCAAGGCCGAGGAAGACGGCCTCAAGAACGCGATCATCTTCTGCAACCGCAAGATCGAGGTGTCGGAGCTGTTCCGGTCGCTGCTCAAATACGAGTTCGACGCCGGCGCCCTGCACGGCGACATGGACCAGCGGGCGCGCATGCAGATGCTGGACAATTTCCGTTCCGGCAAGTTGAAGCTGCTCGTCGCCTCCGATGTCGCGGCGCGCGGGCTCGACATCCCCGACGTCAGCCACGTCTTCAATTTCGACGTGCCGATCCATGCGGAAGACTATGTGCACCGCATCGGCCGCACCGGCCGCGCCGGCCGCTCCGGCAAATCCTTCACCATCGTCACCCGCAACGACACCAAGTATCTCGCCGCCATCGAAAAACTGATCGGCCAGCAGATCGAATGGCATGACGGCGACCTGACGTCGCTGCCGCCGCGCGAGGAGAGCGAAGAGGCGCCGCGGCGCCAGCGCGCCGGCCAGCGCGATCGCGACCGCAAGGGACGCGACGGCAAGGCGCGTGACGGTCGTGGCCGGCGTCAGGACGCTGCCGCTCCCGTTCCCGCCGCGCCTGCCGAGAAGCGGGAGCCGGTCGCCGCCAACGACGACCGTTCCGTCCGGCGCGAGACGATCCGTTCCGACAACGCCGAGCGCAAGAGCCATGCGGCGGACAGGCACCAGCCGCGGCGCCGGCATGAGCGCGAGGACGACGAGCATCCGGTTGTCGGCTTCGGCGCCGACATGCCGGCCTTCATGATGGTGGAAGGCAAGGTCTGATCGGCAAGGCGGTACGCCGGGTCACGCCCGCCCTGCCCGGCATGGGAGAGCCGCCAAGCCCGCTCAGGGTACGGTTTCGCCGGCAGGCTTCTCCGCGCACAGGATGAAACGTCGATAGACGCAGGTGCGCAGGCGGTTGCGCAGCGTCGCCGTCTTGCGCTGCGCAGCGGCGATCCCGCCGTGCGATAACCGCCTGAATTCCACGAATCCCGCTTCGGTGAGCATGTTTTCCACCGCCTGGTAACGCAGCCCGGCGCCGAAGGGCAGCGCGCGCATGATGGCGCCGTGGCGGTCGCCGAGCGCACCGTCATAGTTGCGGTCCGGACCGGTGAGAAGATCGATCAGCCTGATCGCAGTCGCGGCGGCGCGGCCCAACGGCGTGGGTGTCGCCCAGTCGCCGTCATAGATCACCAGCTTTCCGCCGGGCTTGAGGATGCGGAACCATTCGGCGAACGCCGCCCGCGGCTCCGTCAGCGTCCAGACCAGGTGGCGGCAGACGATCGCGTCGTAGCTTTGGTCGGGCTCCAAAGTCCGCTCGGCGTCCGCCAGCAGGAAGCGCAGCCGCGGGCGCCCGCGATGCTTGATCCGGGCGACCGCCAGCATCGCTTCGGAGAAGTCGAGCGCGGTGACGTCATGGCCGAGGTCGTGGATGAGCCGGGTGACCTCGCCGGTGCCGCAGGCGAGTTCCAGCACCTTGAGCGGGTCTGCCCCAAGATGGTCGCGGATCGGCTTCTGCCATGCGCTGAATTCGGCGTCGGAGAAGATGCCGTGCCCGAAGGCCAGGTCGAACGTCCTGGCGCGTTCCGACCAGTAGGAGCGGATTTCCTCCTTCAGATCGAAGTTCGGTGCGGGAGGACGGACGGCCATCCTACTGCGACAGGCCGTTGCGGGCAAAAATCTCGTCGAAGCGCTTTCGGGCACGCGGCGGCGCGTCGAAGCCGCGGAAACTCTCCGGCATGGACACCTCCCCCACCCGCACCACCATCACCATGCCCATGCCGTAATGCGGTGAGCATTTGATGCCGTAGAAGCCGGGCTGGTCGAAACGGACCTCGATCTCCTCGTTGATCCTGCCCTTGAAGCCGGCATATCGCTCCGGCACCATGCCGTCGATCGACGCAGCGTTATGGCTCTGGTTGGCCGCGACGAATTTCAGCGAATCGCCGGGTTTCAACGCCACATAGTCCGGCTCGTAGGCCATCGAGCCGTGCTCGCCGCGATTGAGCATCCTGACTTCGATCGTCTCGGCTTGAGCCGTGACGGACATGGCAAGCACGGCCGCCAAGGCGAGCCGACAGGCGGAGCGTTTCATTGCAGGCATTTCTCCTTGACCGAGCCCGGTCGCGCATAGCGCACCAGGCAGTTGCCGTTGCCGTCCGCTTCGACGGCCGCGTCGACGCGGAAGACGTCGGCGAGCATCGTCTCGGTCAGAACGTCGCGTGGCGCGCCGAGGGCAACCAGCCTGCCCTGGTCGAGGACGGCGATGCGGTCGCAGAACATCGCCGCATGGTTCAGGTCGTGCAGCGCCGCGACGACGGTGAGGCGGCGCGACCTGACGAGGTCGAGCAGGCCGAGCTGGTGATGGATGTCGAGATGGTTGGTCGGCTCGTCCAGGAACAGGATTTCGGGCTGCTGCGCCAGCGCGCGCGCGATGTGCAGCCGCTGTCGCTCGCCGCCCGACAGCGTATGCCACCGCCGTCCCGCGAACGACGCCATGCCGACCTCCGCCAGCGCCGTATCGACGATGTCGTCGTCCTTCGCCTGCCACGGCGACAGGGCGCTGAGATGGGGCGTGCGCCCGAGCTCGACGGCCTGCCGCGCGGTGATGCGCTCGGCCGTCTCCGCCTGCTGCTCGACGAATGCGATGCGGCGCGCGATCTCGCGGCGGGTGAAATGGCGCAGGCTGCGTCCGGCCAGCGCCACGGTGCCGGCATGCGGCGCCCGCAGGCCCGACATCAGCGCCATCAGGCTGGTCTTGCCCGACCCGTTCGGTCCGACGATGCCGAGGAACTCGTGCTCGACGACGTCGAGCGCGATCTCGTCGATGATCGGCCGCCCGCCTGCCCGCCACACGACACCGCGCGCCTGGATGGTCATTGCGCATGCCTCCCGCGAATGAGGATGAGGGCGAAGGCCGGCGCCCCGACCAGCGCGGTGATCACCCCTATCGGCACGACCTGGCCGGGAATGATGGTGCGCGAGACGACATCCGCGACGACCATGAAGACGGCGCCGGTCAGCGCCGACACCGGCAGCAGCACGCCGTGGCGGACGCCTACCAGAAGCCGCGCCGCATGCGGGATCACCAGCCCGACGAAACCGATCGAGCCGACGATGCTGACCATCACCGCCGTCATCAGCGCCGCGACCGAGATCAGCACCGCCTGCACGCGCCGCACCGAAATGCCCAGCGACGCGGCCGATTCCGCTCCGAAAGTGAAGGCGTCGAGGGCGCGGGCGTGAAACAGGCAGACCAGCAGCCCCAGCAGGGCGGCGGGCACTGCCAGCCAGGCATCGTCCCAGCGCACGCCCGACAGGTTTCCGAGCAGCCAGTACATGATGCCGCGCGCCTGTTCGGCATTGGCCGAGCGCGTCACGATCAGCGAGGTGATCGCGTTGAACAGTTGCGAGCCGGCGACGCCGGCCAGAATGATCGCGCCGGGACCGCTTCCGGCACGCAGCGCCAGAAGCGTGATCAGCCCGAATGCCACCAGCGCGCCGACGAAAGCGCCGAGCGACAGGGACAGCATGCCGGCGCCGAAGCCGAGGATTGCGACCGCCACGGCCCCGGTCGACGCGCCGGCCGAGATGCCGAGGATGTAGGGATCGGCCAGCGCATTGCGCAGCAGCGCCTGCAGCACGACCCCGCTGAGGGCGAGCGCCACGCCGCAGCAGCAGGCGACGATCGCCCGGCTGAGGCGATAGTTCCAGACGATGCCCTCATCGATCGGGTCGACGGCATAACCGGCGTCCCAGAGGCGGTTGGCGACCGATTTGGCGACGACGTCCAGGTCGATGGACGTCTCGCCGATCGCCGCCCCCAGGGCAAGCGCCGTCACCAGGATCAGGGGCGCGGCGAGAACGAAGCCCAGCCGCGCCGTCGCTGCAGGACGCCTCACTGGGCGATCCCGGCCTTCTCCAGGGCCTCGGCCAGTGTCTCGATCCCCTCGATGGTGCGGATCGTCGGGTTCATGGCCTGCGCGTCCATGACGACGACGTGGCCGCCGGTGACCGCCGGCATCAGGCTGGTGACCGGGTCGGACTTCAGGAAATTGAGCTTGACCTCGTGGTCGTCGGCGGGAAAGCGGCGGCGTTCCATCTTGCCGGCGACGATCACCGATGGATTGGCCTTCGCGATCGTCTCCCAGCCGACCGTCGGCCACTCTTCGTCGCTCTCGATCACGTTTCTGATGCCGAGCGTCGACATGATGTAGCCCGGCGCGCCGTTCCTGCCGGCGACATAGGGGTCGATGTCGAGCTCGGCGCTGGAGAACCAGAAGACGGCCGACAGCTTTCCCTCAAGCGAGGCGATCTTCCGCCTGGCGGCTTCCTCGCGCGCCTTGAGTTCGGCGACCAGTTTCTCGCCCTTGTCCTGCACGTCGAATATCTGCGCGAGTTCGGTGATCTCGCGGTAGATGAGATCCATCGTGAATTTTTCCGTGCGCACGCCGTCGCCGCCGCCGGAATTGTCCTTGCCGGCGCAGTCGGCCGGCGACGTGTAGACCGGGATCTTCAGCTCCTCGAACTGCTCCGGCTTGGCGACGATGCCTTCCGGCCCGACATGCCACTGGAACTGCGCCGTCACCAGATCCGGCTTCCTGCCGACGACGCTCTCGAAGCTCGGATCGTTGTCGGCCAGCCGCTCGACCTTGGCGTTGACCTCCTCGTAGCCGGCGATGACCGGGCCGATCCACACAGCAGTGCCGGCGACCTTGTCGACCAGCCCGAGCAGGTAGAGGATTTCCGTGGTGCTCTGCCCGATCGAGACCACGCGCTCCGGCGCATGCTCGATGGTGATCTCGCGGCCGCAATTCTGCAGCGTCAGCGGATAGGCGGTGCCTTCGGCGGAGGCCGGCAGCGTCCAGACGATGGACGCGGCGGCGAGCAGCGACAGATGGAGGGTCTTTTTCAGCATGACATGACCTTTCTGGAAATCGGGAGGGAGCGCCGGCAGCCGGCGCGCAATGGACGGCGCCTCGCGATGCGGCAAAAACGCGACGAGACTGGCTCGAAGAATCAGGGTGTGAAGAAATGGACGCGGCCGGTCGAACCGCCGCACGGCAAAAAGATGCACGCCATCAATTATCCTTTCTCGGGCATCCCCGCCCGGACATTGGACCAAATTGCGACGGCAGGTCTCCTGGCTCGCGGATTGTCTCCGACCATCGGCCTTCCCGCGGTAGTCGCAGTGGCCCGGTGCCTTCCGGCACCGCAAGGACGATCGGCATCCGCTTACAGTTGCGGGGGCAGCGCCGGTTTCACACCGGCTTCCCTTTTGATCCCCTGGGTCATGCCTTTGGGGAACCGTCGCGCGACACTTAGTGCCGGCGACACCGCCTCGTCAAGGCGATCTCCGGGAGGAGGCGTCCGCCTCCACAGCTTCCGGCTGCCGCGGGCGGAAAGCGCACCCTCCGGATGCGGCGGCGGACACGCCATGACGTGATCGGCAGACGCACGCCTGGTGCATCTGCCGAAACAGTCAGCTTTCTGGAACTTCTCCGGGTGGACGGGCTTGAACGCTATTCGGTGAGCGGCGAGATCTGGATCTCGACGCGCCGGTTCTGCGCCCTGCCCGAGTCGGTGGCATTGGAGGCGATCGGCCTGGTCTTGCCGAAGCCGGTGACGGCGAAGCGGCGTTCGTCGACGCCCTGGGCGCCGAGATAGTTGGCGACGGCCAGCGCGCGGCGCTGCGACAGGTCGAAATTGTGGCTGTCGCTGCCGGTCGAATCGGTATGGCCGTAGACGTCGACAATGGTCTGCCGGTAACGCTTGAGCACGATCGCGACGGAATTCAGCACCGGGTAGAAATTCGGTCTGATCGCATCCTGATCGATGCCGAATGTGATGTCGGAGGGCATGTTGAGGATGACCTGGTCGCCGACGCGGGTGACGCTGACGCCGGTGCCCTGGAGCTGCGCGCGCAGTTCCGACTCGTTCTTGTCCATGGTGGCGCCGATGGCGCCGCCGGCCAGCGCGCCGACGCCCGCGCCGATCAGCACCGCGTTGCGCTGCGCCACCCTGCTGCCGCCGACGGCCATGCCGGCCAGCGCGCCGAGGCCGGCGCCCAGCGCCGCGCCGCCCGCCGTATTCGAGATCTTCTGCTCGCCGGTATAAGGGTCGGTGGTGCAGGCCCCAAGCAACGCGGCGGCGGCCACGACGGCGACGATCTTGCTCTTCATGCTGATATAAATCCCTCACAAACCGGCCGGCGGCCGGCACGAATCCCTTCTCGTCCTTTTAGCATGAATTGCGGCGAAATCCGGAACCGGCCGGCCTGCTACCAGAGGTTCTTGCCGTCGATCACCACAACCTCGACGGCGTCGAGGTCGAAATCGTCGAGCAGGCGCGCATTGATGCTGACGCGCGGGTTGTCGAAGTCCGGCTCGCCGCTGGTGAAATCAGGCGTGTCGGTGAAGGTGCCGCAGCCGCAGACCGGACAGAAATGGTGTTTTATGGTCCTGGAGCCCCACTGATAGGTCGCGACATTTTCGCGCGGCGTCAGCAGCCGGAACTGCGGCGGCTGGTAATAGGCCCAGAGCGCGCCGCGTTTCGAGCACAGCGAACAGGTGCAGCGCGTGACCGTGGTCGGGGCCTCCGTCACTTCGAACACCGTCGCCTTGCAGTGACAGCTTCCGCGCAGGCTCATATGTCCGTCCTCCCTGAAGAAGACGATCTTACCCGAGCTCGTTCGTCTGAAAAATCCCGAGAATATCTGAATCCTAAGGCCCACGCCGGAGCGAAGTTCTATTCGCGCTTGCCGTCGTGGTGGCGGGTCTTCGCGCCGCGGTCGTCCATCGGCTCGGTCAATCCATAAGGCTTCTTCGGACGATCACCACGGTCGCCGGTGTCGACCGGATCGGGCTGCCGGTGGACCGGATCGGGTTTTGGCGCGCGGGCTCCGGTTTCCCGATCGTTCCCGTCAAAGGGACGCCCGCGCTCGCTGGCCTTTCGTGCGCCGCCTTGCGGCGGCTTGCCGGCGTCAGGCATGGCGCACCTCCGTGAGCCGCGCGGCCGCCTGCATCAGCGTCTCGCGATCATTGCCGTGCACGGCGATCAGGTGACGCGCCTGGTCGAGGCTGATGCCCGCCTCCTGCGCGAGATGGCGGACCTCGTAATCCTGCTCCGCCGCGACACGCGAACGGTCGCGGCTGTCGGTGACGGTCTTGTCGTCGGCCATGGTCTTCTCCTTTCAACTGGAACCTCCAACGAAGCCCGAATGTTCCCAAAGTGATTGAATCCCGAGCGTCGGCGCCACGTTCCGCGCTCCGACACTGCAGGACCACCGGGCCGACCTGCGTCAGCCGGCCTTCTTGGTCTGCGCCTCGCGTTTGCGGCGCAAAACCTCCTCCACGCCTTCCAGCTTCTTGCCGCCGCCCGAGATCGCCGTCGAGACGACTGCCGGCGGGTCGCTCGCCGGAAACGTGTCTTCCAGCCCGTGCTGCAGCTGCTCCTCCAGCGTGTCCGGGTTTTCCGACCGTCCGGCGGTGCGCCGCGTCTGGGTATCTTCCGGCGGCTGGCGGGTATCCGGATTGGAGCGGACCTCCTTGACGATGGTATAGAGCCGCTGGATCGCATATTCCTTCATCAGCTCGAAATCGGGATCGTCCCCAGCCATGGCCTCCAGCCGGTCGACCATGTGCTTTTCGTAGGAATCCAGGCAGGCCGCGGTTTCGGAACGGCAAAGCCGCTTGAGCGCTTCCTCGAGCAGCACCGGCCCGAAATGCAGGACGGCTTTCGTCTCGATCTCGGCGATCTTGTCAGGACGCAGGGTCGTGCTCATCGTGACGTGCTCCCATGACTCCTTCGGTCGGAATCAACCCGCACCGGCCAAGCTCGGTTCCATGGATCGGATGAATTCGCGGGGCGCAGGGTGCCGATCAGCCAAGCAGGCAGATGACGTTCATCATTCCCGGCGCGGCCCGACGGAGAAACCGTCGGGAGTCGAATGCGGAGTTTGCACCCGACTTCTGCGACGGGATTTTCCCCTGACTTTCAGCGGCGATCTCGCCGCAAAGTCAGGATTTCGGCGCTGTTCCGGGCAACCAGGTCCTGATCTGCCGGTCGGTGAGATTGCCCCCGCACAACGCCGTCGCCACGCGCAAGCCCTGCAGCGAACTTGCCCCCGCCAGAACACCGGCGAGACCCGCGGCACCGGCCGGCTCGACAAGCCGGCCCCAGGTCGCATGGGCGAAACGCATCGCTTCGATCATCTGATCGTCGTCGACCAGAACGACATCGTCGATGGTATCGGCCAGCCAGGTCACGGCCGATGGCACGGGAATCCGGACGGCGATCCCATCCGCGATGGTTCGGGCTTCGTCGGTCGGAACGGACGTTCCGGCCTGCCATGACAAGGCCATGCACGGTGCACCTCGGGCGGCAACGGCAATCACTCTGGTCGCAGGAGATACCGCTCTGAACCAGCAGCCGACACCAGCAGCGAGCGCGCCGTTTCCCAAAGGAACGAAGACGGCGTCGATGTCGGCGCAAGCATCCGTCAGCTCCGCCGCGATCGTTCGCACCGTCCTCCACGAATGGCAAGCCGCCTGTGGACGCGTAGTATCGACGATGAGAGGACGCGCTCCACTTCCCCCCGGGCGCAGTGAGCCAAGGCGTGGCGGTGGTCCTCAAGGTGCTCGGATCAGGGATTGGTCCCCTTGAGGTAAGCTTGGGTTACGTCGGAGAGGCTGCACGAACCGTGGTGTTCGCCCGCGTTAACGCGCGTCTTGCGGACCTATCACTCGTCAAGTGTGACCAAGCATCTTCTCAATCTGTTCACGGCTGTAAGGCAAGGATACGTCAGTTCTCATTTCGTCCTCTCCCTCTTTTTGGTCTTCGGCGGCTTGGTCACCATGGCATCGTCACCGTTGGCTTCATCGTCATCGATCAGCCCGTCGTCATAGCTCTCGGCTTCATCCTCTTCGATTTTGTGGGTCGGAAAGGAAATATAATCCAGCACGTCCGGGTTGAAGAACGCGGTGCGATGATAGCCCTCATACGGCAACCGGATCATATTCGGTTCGTCGTCATCGTTCCCGCTGTAAGGATAATGGATATCAATAAGAGGCTCGATGCATTCGAAAAGGTTGCAATCGACATCGGTGATGTCCCGTCGCTTGCCGGTCGAAAACTGGACCGTCACCGTGTGAGCTAGGGACACAATCTCATCGGTTTCCGCCGCTCTCGCGACCTTCTCAATCGCGAGATCTTCGGGTTTGATAGCACCCTCGGCGACCAGTTTATCGAACTGCTCGTCGGTAATCATAATCTGGAGTTGGACGCGCTTAACATCGTCCCAAGCAAAGTCCGACGTGTAGTCACCGCCGACAACCTCTTCATCTCGAATGGCCTCTACGATGGCCCAGTCGCGGGTGTCAGGCATCTGGATTGGCGTTGCCAGTTTGTATTCATCATGGTCTGGCCCGTACGTGTCATAAGCTTCACTGGAAAAATAAAACTCGGAAATCGCCTTGTGCCGGATCGCCACGGTACGATTGCCCAAGTCCTTGATAACGATGAACCGTTTGTTGCTCTGCAATTCGCGATAGGCTTGCGCGTACGTCGCTTCCGAAATCGAAAGCACCAAAGGCTCTCCGCCGCCGCCGAAATGCACCGCACACTCACCGTAATATTGCAAGTCCTTCGGAGCTTCGTCGTCATAAAATGCGGCCTGCTTCGGCGGATGCCGACCAAGCAATTCTAATTCGGTGACCTTGAAGTGCTTTGCTAGCTTGGCAAGGTGATTTTTCGGAATCTCGGCCTTGCTGGTTTCCCAGCGCTGATACGTGGGTTGCGTCACGCCCGCCGCCTTGGCGGCTTGGGTCTGGGTTTCGCCATTCATGACGCGGAAATGTTTCAGTCGATTGATCGTCATTTGGCTCGCCTGAAGGTTGGAGCTATTATGCGCATACATACACATAATATCTCCAACCTTGCAAGGGCGCTTTCTCGCTTGCAGCTTGGCGACGCAATCTGGGGAATGAATTTGTCTGCTCGTATCTCTCTGCGGTACCCGACGAACCAGGTCTGCGTAAATTATTTCGCTGTTGATGTTTGAATCCACCCCTTCCGCGATCTGCTCATTAGCGACTTAGCAACAATTGGCTGCAGCGTGGAATCGGCGGTGTATTCTACTTGGTGATGATGCGCCATCGGCGGTGATCGGCGGCTATGTCGCACGATAGTGTTTGGCGGAGGGAGTGGGATTCGAACCCACGGTGAGGTCGCCCCCACGCCGGTTTTCAAGACCGGTGCCTTAAACCGCTCGGCCATCCCTCCCGCGTGACCATGGATCGACCCATGGGCGCTTCGAACCGCCAGCTCGCCGCGGCGTCGAATCGGCTCCGGAGCCGCCACGGACGGGTTCGCGTCATTCCTCTAGTGCGCTAGCCGGTGCCGCGTCAACCACGGCCGCAGCGCAGTTTGGCCGCCGCCAACCGGCACGCGAGCCGCGCTAGACCTGCGACTGCGTCCAGCTCACGATCTCGGCGCCGGCCTCGCCGAAGGCGGCGTCGAGCGCCCGCACATAGGCGTCGTTGCCGCTGCCCGAGAGCGGCGCGGCGGCGCTGAAGACGCGCGAGGCGCGCACCACGCCGTTGCGGTCGTTGAGGATGCGCACGAAGATCTCGACCTCGGCGCGGCGGGCGCTGTCGACCCTGACCTGGAAGGTGCGAATCTCGGCGACGAGCTGATAGTCGATGGCGAGCCCCTCGCCCGGCGTGCCGACGCCGGTGAAGCCGCCGGAGCCCTGGAATGCCTGCGCCAGCTTGGCCTGCACGACCAGCGGCAGCCGGTCCGACCATTGCGCTCCCTTGAGGAACTGGATGGCGCCCGGTCCCGTGCGGATGACCACGTTCTCGCCGTCGAAGGCCTTCAGCGCGCCCGGCTCGGCAATCAGCAGCTGGGCGTTGCGGCGGTGCGTCGCCGCCGGGGCGTCGGGCGTGCTCAGATCGTAGGTGTCGAGCGGCGCCGGCCCGCCGCCCAAGGCGGCGCAGCCGGCGAGGGCGAAGGCGAGCAGCAGGATAGCGGACGGCTGTTTGACACGCATGTGGAGAAGGCTACCCGCTCGCTTGAGAACCCGGACGCGCCAGCGGGCGATGTCCCCCCGCCCCTGCTGATTCCTTCTTGCGGCGCGCTGCAATCGCTGTCAACGCCGCGCCCGCCCGTCATACTGGCGCACGGTACCGTCTCCACCGGTAATGATGCGCTGCGGATTGCGTTCGAGGTCGGTGATCGCCCGCTCGATGCGGGTGATGGAGCGGCGGGCGTCGCGGATGAGCGCCTCGGCGTCGCGCAGTCCCGATCCGGAGAAGCGCGCCAGCCCGTCGGTGATGGTGCCAAGCCGTGCGTTGAGCGTGTCGGCGACCTGTCGAAAACCCTTCAGCGTCTCGTTGGCGTTGGCGACCAGGCCCTTCGCATCGTCCGAGCCGAGCAGGTTGTCGACCTTGGCGAGCACGCCGTCGACCCGCACGGAAGCCTGGTTGAGGCGGCGCATCAGCTCGGTGGCGTCGCTGATCATCTGGTCGATGTCCTCGGCCTTGTTGCCGAATTTCGAGGTGACCTTGGCGACGTCCGCCGCCGCCGCATTGGCGCTGCGGCTGGCCTGCTCGATGTTGGACAGCGCCGTGCGCACCTTGGCGGGGTCGACGCCGTCGAGAATGCCGTCGACCTTGGCGATGGTCTGCTGCGTACGGTCCGAAAACTCCTTGATGGAGGCCACCGTCTCGCGCACCTCGCGCACCGTGTCGTTGAACTGGCCGCTGGTCTGCGCCAGGTCGCGCGAGAATTTCTCGGCGTTGCCGACCACGGCCTCGACCTTCCTGGGGTCGACCGCCTTCAATATGTCCTCGGCGGCCTTCAGCGAGCCGTCGAGCTTGCCGGACAGGCCGGCCAGCTCCTCGGACAGCTTGGAGGCGGCTTCCAGGAACTTGTCGACGCCATCGGCATTGCGCGCCAGTGCGCCCGAAAAGGTCTGCACATTGCGCACCGTGTCGGTGAGCGGCCCGCGCACATCCGTTGTAAATCCCTCGAGCTGGGTCAGCACCGTGTCGGCGCGGGTAAAGATGTCCTGCGCCTTCTGCAGGAGGTTGGTCACCGCCGAGGGATCGGCGTTGATTTCGGCGACGGTCCCGTTCGCCTCCGCCTCGTCGAGCAGGTTGGGCTCCTGCACCTCCGAGCCCTTGATCTCGATATTGGCCTGGCCGGTCAGGCCGGCGATGCCGATGACCGCGGAAGTCGAGCGGGTGATCGGCGTCAAGCGGTCGATCTGGGTGTCGGCGATGGCGACGGTGGGATTGGTCACGTCGATGTAGACGCGCTGCACGTCGCCGACTTTGACGCCGTTGAACAGCACGGCGCTGCCGCGCCCCAGGCCCGAGGCCGAGCCCGGGATGCGCACGCGCAGCAGCGTCGTCTCGCCGCGGTCGCCGATCGCCGCCGTCCAGTAGATGAAGGCGAAGGCGGCAACAATGGCGACCAGCGTGAAGATACCGACGACGACGTAATTGGCTCTGGTTTCCATCCCGCAACCGTAATTCTATGTTCGGCCCGCAAGATCAAGCTGGCGCGCACGTTTTCCGCGAAAATAGGATTTTACCCACGGCTCCTCGCTGGCCAGCATGTCTTTGATCGGGCCCTCCACCAGCACTTTCTTCTTGCCGAGCACGGCGACGCGGTCGCACACCGAGAACAGGCTGTCGAGGTCGTGCGTCACCATGTAGACGGTCAGCCCCATCGTGTCGCGCAGCTTGGCGACCAGCTCGTCGAACTCCGCGGCGCCGATCGGATCGAGGCCCGAAGTCGGCTCGTCGAGAAAGACCAGGTCGGGATCGAGCGCCAGCGCCCGGGCGAGTGCGGCGCGCTTGATCATGCCGCCCGACAGCTCCGAGGGGAATTTCGGCGCCGCGTCGGCCGGCAGGCCGACCAGCTCGAGCTTGAGGTAGGCGAGTTCGTCCATCAGCGAGCGCGGCATGTCGAGATATTCGCGCATCGGCACCTGGATGTTCTCCAGCACCGTCAGCGAGGAGAACAGCGCGCCATGCTGAAACAGCACGCCCATGCGCATGTCCATCCGCAGCCGCTCCTCCTCGCTCGCCTCGTCGACGTCGAGACCGAACAGCCGGATGGTGCCGGCGCGCTTCTTGTTGAGGCCGAGAACCGTGCGCAGCAGCACCGACTTGCCGGCGCCGGATGCGCCGACAAAGCCGAGTATCTCGCCGCGCCGGATGTCGAGATCGAGATTGTCGAGCACGATCTTGTCGCCGAAGCCGACGGTGACGCCGCGCACCGACAGGATCGGCTGGTCGTCCGCGACCGCCGCTCCGTTTGTCGTCGCATCCGACCTCGCTGCGCCACGCATCAGAAATTGATCTGCGCGAAGAAGATGGCGAACATGCCGTCGAGGATGACGACGACGAAGATCGACTTCACCACCGAGGCGGTGACGTGCAGGCCCAGCGATTCGGCGCTGCCGCCGACCTTCATGCCCTCGACCGAGGCGATGATGCCGATGATCATGGCCATGAACGGTGCCTTGATCAGGCCGACGAAGATGGTGCCGACGTCGATCGCCGAGCGCAGCCGGTCGATGAAGGCGGTGGGCGTGATGTCCGAATAGGTCCAGGTGATGCCGATGGCGCCGCCGATCGCCGCGAAATTGGCGAGCACGGTGAGGCAGGGCAGCGCGATCACCAGCGCCACGAGGCGCGGAAACACCAGCACGCCGACCGGATTGAGGCCGATGACGGTCAGCGCGTCGACCTCCTCGCGCATCTTCATGGAACCGATCTCGGCGGTGATGGCGCTGCCGGAGCGGCCGGCGATCATGATCGCCGTCATCAGCACGCCGAGTTCGCGCAGCACGAGGATGCCGACGAGGTCGACAACGAAGATGTCGGCGCCGAAATAGCGCAGCTGGAAGGCGCCCTGCTGCGCGACGATGGCGCCGACGATGGTTGACATCAGCAGGATCACGGGAATAGCGCCCACGCCCATCCGGTCGATCTGGTGGAAGATCGCGGTGAAATTGATGCCGTGGCCGCGGCCCGACTTCATCTGGCCGCCGCGGATGGTGGCGCCCAGGATGTTCATGGCGGCGAGGAAGTCGTCGCGGGCGCCGTAGACGGAGCGGCCGATCCCCTCGAGCAATCGCAGCACGACGTTGGGCCGGGCCGCCTTCTCCGGCCGCTCCAGCGCCCGCGCGGCGTCGATGGCGTTGAGCAGGACATCCATGGAGGGGCTCTGTCCTTCGACCGCCACCTCGGCGCCGCCGGCCTTCGCCCGCTCGCACAGCCGGTCGATCAGCCAGGCGCCGGCGGTGTCCATGCGCTCTATGCCGGACAGGTCGAGCACCAGCGGGCGGCCGCCCATCCGGCTGCCCAGCCGGTTCATGGCGTCATCCACCCCGGCAACGTTGCGCGTCGTCCAGCGGCCGGCGAGCCGCAAGACCAGACGGCCGTCCTCCTCGACCTCCTCGACGGACGGCCGGTTGACGGTCCCCGACAGGCTTGCCTCGCTGGAACGGTTGTTCAACATAAGACCCAAGTCTTAGCTGCGGAATCACGGCCTGTCACTTTACGCGGCATCGCGCGCGATCACATCCGGAGGAGAAAATCATGGCGCGTGTCCTTTCGGTCGAGGTCGAACGTTTTCCGATCGCCGGCACCTTCACCATCTCGCGCGGCTCCAAGACGGAAGCCGAGGTGATCTGCTGCACCATCCGCGAAGGAGCATTCGCCGGCCGCGGCGAATGCGTCCCCTACCGCCGCTACGGCGAATCGATCGACAGTGTGGTTTCGGCGATCGAGACCGGCCGCTCTGCCATCGAGAGCGGCATCGACCGGAAGGGGCTCGCCGCCGCCATGCCGGCCGGCGCGGCGCGCAACGGGCTCGACTGCGCGCTGTGGGATCTGGAAGCCAAGGCTTCCGGCCGCCCGGCGGCTGACGCGGTCGGCGTGTCGGCGCCGCACCCGATCATCACCGCCTACACGCTCTCGCTCGACACGCCGGAGCGTATGGCCGCGCAGGCGCGCGCCAACGCGGCGCGGCCGCTGCTCAAGGTCAAGATCGGCGGCCGTGGCGATGCCGAGCGCATCCGCGCGGTCGTCGAGGCGGCGCCGAAAAGCCGCATCATCCTCGACGCCAACGAAGGCTGGAACGAAGGCAACCTTGCGGAAAACCTCGCGCTTGCGGCGGAACTCGGCGTGGCGCTGGTCGAGCAGCCGCTGCCAGCCGACAGGGACGAGGCGCTGCGCGGCATGGCGCGGCCGGTGCCGGTCTGCGCCGACGAGAGCATCCATGTCGCGGAAGACCTCGAGCGGCTGGCCGGCCTTTACGACGCCGTCAATATCAAGCTCGACAAGGCGGGCGGGCTCACCGCCGCCCTGGCACTGCGCGACCGGGCGCGGGCGCTCGGCTTTCGCATCATGGTGGGCTGCATGGTCGGCACCTCGCTCGGCATGGCGCCGGCCGTGCTCCTGGCGCAGGACGCCGATTTCGTCGACCTCGACGGGCCCCTTCTTCTGGCAAGAGACCGCCAGCCGGCGCTCGCCTATGCCGGGTCGCTGGTCTTCCCGCCCACGTCGGCCCTATGGGGCTGAGCGGCGCGCCAGCGCGATCAGGCCCATTCCGGCGGCCGCGACGGCTGCCATCGGAAAGAAGCCGCCGACGCCGAAAGCCGCATAGAGCGGACCCGACAGAAGCGTGACGGCGGCCATCGAGAAGCCGTTGGCGAAGAAGGCGATGCCTTGCGCCGCCCCGGTGCGCTCCTCCGGGACCGTCTCGACGATCAGCTTCTGCACGCCGATCAGGATGAGCGCGGTCGACAAGGCATGCAACGTCTGCACCGCGAAGAAGCCGGCGACGCCGGCGCCGGATGGCCAGACCAGCGGAAAGGCGATCCAGCGCAGCACCGCCCCTGCCCCGGCGAGGCCGAGCACGGTGGTCGCCGAGCGGTGCGAGAACAGCCGGGTGAACAGCATGAACATGACGATCTCGGCGGCGACCGACCAGGCCCACAACATGCCGATCACCGTGTCGGCGATGCCGATCGACGTCCAGTAGATGGACACGAAGCCGTACAGAAAGCCGTGGCTGCCGGTGATCAGGCCGGCGCCGGCGACGAACAGCACGAAATAGCGGTTGAGCAGCCGCGGCCCGCCCTCCTGGATGTCGACCGCAGACAGGGGCGAGGCCCGCCGCGGCCGGCCGAGCCGCGGCGCCAGCAGCGATACCGCCAGCGTCAGGCACAGGCTGCCGGTGATGATGAGCGGAACGGCCTGCACGCCGGCCACGGACAGGAAGAAACCGCCGCCCAGATTAGCGGCGAGGAAGGCGATGGAGCCCCAGATGCGCATGCCGGGATAGACCGAGCCGAAGCGCCGCACACCGGAAAGCGCCAGCGAATCCGACAGCGGCGAATGCGGCGTCCAGGCGACCGCCAGCGCCAGCGACGCGGTGAGGACCACCAGATAGGTGGGCTGCAGGAAGAAGCCGAGCGAGACGGCGAGCGCTGCCGCGATCAGCAGGATCAGCACATTGGCCCGGTCCTTCGCCTCGTCGGCCATCGCCGTGATGAACGGGGTGGTGACGACGCGCAGGAACATCGGCGCCGACAGCATGAGCGCGATCTCGCCGGCGCCGAAGCCTTTTGCCTCCAGCCAGAGCGGGAAGTAGGGCAGATGGATGCCCTGCGGCACGAAGATCACGGCGAACAGCAGCGACATCCGGAGTTCGAAATGGCGCGGCTTGACGAGTTGTTCCGGCGAGAGCGGGGGCAGAGACATGAAGCGGTCCGGCCGGCTGTTCGGGCGATGCGGCCCGGTGCTGCTCGTCGGCCCATATCATGCCGGCAATGAGTCGCCCAACGGCCGGCGTCCGGCCTCGCCCGAAGCTCCGCCGCTGTGGCCGAAACGCCACGCAGGCGCGTCAGGCGGCTTCCGCCGCCGTGCCCTCGATCACCCGCGGCTCGAAGCCGCGCCCCTTCGACGCGGCGACCGCTACATGCGGCCAGTGCAGGATTTCCAGCGCCCCGTCGAAATGCTCGACCACCGCGGTGCAGCTTTCCACCCAGTCGCCGGTGTTGACATAGGTGATGTCGTCGAAGCGCTCGATCACGGCGTGGTGGATGTGGCCGCAGATGACGCCGTCGACCTCCGAGCGCCGCGCCTCCTCGCTCAGCACCTGCTGGAAGGCGCCGATGAAGTTCACGGCCTTCTTCACCTTCACCTTGGCCCAGGACGAGAACGACCAGTAGGGCAGGCCGAGCGCCCGCCGGATGCGGAAGACGACACGGTTGACGGTGATCGCCAGGTCGTAGGCGCGGTCGCCGAGATAGGCGAGCCAGCGGACGTTGTGGACGATGGTGTCGAACTGGTCGCCGTGGATGACGAGGAAACGCTTGCCGTCGGCGGTCTCGTGGATCGCCCGGTCGCTGACGACGATGCCGCCGAAATGCGTGCCCTGGAACTGCCGCAGGAACTCGTCGTGGTTGCCGGCGATGTAGAAGATGCTGGCGCCCTTGCGGGCCTGGCGCAGCAGCTTCTGCACCACGTCGTTGTGCGCCTGCGGCCAGTGCCAGGAGCGGCGCAGCCGCCAGCCGTCAACGATGTCGCCGACCAGGTAGATGGTGTCCGCCTCGTGATGGCGCAGGAAGTCGATGAGGAAATCGGCCTTGGCCGCCTTCGAGCCGAGATGCAGGTCGGAGATGAAAAGCGTTCTGTACCTGCGGGGCGCCGTGTCGGTCATGGCGGCCTGCTCCTGTTTCTGCTGGAGCGGCAATGCCCAGATTCATGCTACATCCGTATGACGGTTGCGGTTTCGCGGCGGCCCGCTATAGGGTGCGCGCCTTCGCAAACGGAGGACGGCGAGATGGATCTCGGCATTCGCGGACGCAAGGCGATCGTCTGCGCATCGAGCAAGGGGCTGGGCAAGGGCTGCGCCATGGCGCTGGCGGAAGCCGGCGTCGACCTGGTGATGAATGCCCGCGACGCCAAAATCCTCATTCAGGCGGCTGCCGAGATTCGCGAGCGTTTTCAGGTCAGTGTGACGGAAGTCTCAGGTGACGTCTCCGATCCGGCCGTGCAGCGCGAGCTGCTTGCCGCCTGCCCCGAGCCGGACATCCTGGTCAACAACAATGGCGGTCCGCCGCGCCGCGATTTCCGCGAGCTCGACCGCGCCGCCATCCTGCAGGGCATCACCGGCAATCTCGTGACGCCGTTCGAGTTGATCCAGGCGGTGGTCGACGGCATGGCGGCGCGCGGCTTCGGGCGCATCGTCAACATCACCTCGCTGTCGGTCTACGTGCCGATCGAGGGGCTCGACCTTTCCTCGGCGGCGCGGGCCGGCCTGACCTCGTTCCTGTCCGGCATCGCGCGCGGGGTTGCCGACAAAAACGTCACCATAAACAATCTGTTGCCGGGAAAGCTTGATACCGACCGGCTGCGCGGCCCGCACGATCCGAGCGTGCCGGAAGACCCGGACGCGGCGCGCAAGCGCAAGGCCCGGCTCGCCGCCGACATACCGGCCAAGCGGCTGGGAACGCCGGAGGAATTCGGCCAGATCTGCGCCTTCCTGTGCTCCGCCCATGCCGGCTACCTGACCGGGCAGAACATACCGGTCGACGGCGGGCTCTATGTGAGCGCGTTCTGACGCACGGGCGGAAACCGCTCGAAAAGGTGATAAAAACTCCGCAGGAAAGAACGAAGGTCGCGTGAATGAGCAGCGAAAACAGCAAGTCGGCCCGTTTGGACCTCGAAGAAGCGGCACTTTTCTTCCACAAATATCCGACCCCCGGCAAATTGGAGATCCAGGCGACCAAACCGCTCGGCAACCAGCGCGATCTGGCGCTGGCTTATTCGCCGGGCGTCGCCGCGCCCTGCCTCGCTATCCGTGACGACCCGGCGACCGCCGCCGACTACACCGGCCGCGCCAATCTGGTCGCCGTCATCTCCAACGGCAGCGCCGTGCTCGGCCTCGGCAATATCGGGCCGCTCGCCTCCAAGCCGGTCATGGAAGGCAAGGCGGTGCTGTTCAAGAAGTTCGCCGGCATCGACGTCTTCGACATCGAGATCGACGCGCCGCAGATCGACCGCATGGTCGAGACGGTCGCCGCGCTCGAGCCGACCTTCGGCGGCATCAACCTCGAGGACATCAAGGCGCCCGAATGCTTCGAGGTCGAGGAGCGGCTGAAGGCGCGCATGGGCATCCCGGTCTTCCATGACGACCAGCACGGCACCGCCATCATCGTCGCCGCGGCCATCCTCAACGGGCTGGAGTTCGCCGGCAAGAACGTCGCCGACGTCAAGATCGTCACCTCCGGCGCGGGTGCCGCGGCGCTCGCCTGCCTCAACCTGCTGGTGTCGCTCGGCGCCAAGGTCGAGAACATCTGGGTCACCGACCGCTTCGGCGTCGCCTACAAGGGCCGCGTCGACGAGATGGACCGCTGGAAGGACCCCTACGTCAAGGACACCGAGGCGCGCACGCTTGCCGACGTGATCGCCGGCGCCGACGTCTTCCTCGGCCTGTCGGCGGCCGGCGTGCTCAAGCCGGAGCTGCTCCAGCACATGGCGCCGAAGCCGCTCGTGCTGGCGCTCGCCAACCCGACGCCTGAGATCATGCCGGAGGTGGCGCGGGCCGCGCGGCCCGACGCCATGATCTGCACCGGCCGCTCGGACTTCCCCAACCAGGTCAACAACGTCCTGTGCTTCCCCTACATCTTCCGCGGGGCGCTGGACTGCGGCGCCAGCGCCATCAACGAGGAGATGAAGATGGCGGCGGTGCGCGCCATCGCGGCACTCGCCCGCGAGGAGCCGTCGGACGTGGCGGCGCGCGCCTATTCGGGCGAGACGCCGATCTTCGGCCCCGACTTCCTCATCCCCTCGCCCTTCGACCCGCGCCTCATCCTGCGCATCGCGCCGGCGGTGGCCAGGGCGGCCTGCGAGACCGGCGTGGCGACACGCCCGATCGCCGACTTCCCGGCCTATATCGACCGGCTGAACCGCTTCGTCTTCCGCTCCGGCCTGGTCATGAAGCCGGTGTTCTCCGCCGCCAAGACCTCACCCGCCAAGCGCGTCATCTATGCCGACGGCGAGGACGAGCGCGTGCTGCGCGCGGCCCAGGTGGTGATCGACGAGGAGATCGCCACGCCGATCCTCATCGGCCGTCCCAACGTCGTGGAAGTGCGCCTCAAGCGTTACGGCCTGCGCATCCGCCCCGGCACCGATTTCGAACTGATCAATCCCGAGGACGATCCGCGCTACCGCGACTATGTCGACCTGTTGACCGAGCTGGGCGGCCGGCGCGGCATCACGCCCGAGGCGGCGCGCACCATGGTGCGCACGGAAGCGACGGTGATCGCCGCGCTCGCGGTGCGCCGCAACGAGGCCGATGCCATGATCTGCGGCCTGGAGGGGCGGTTCGCGCGGCACCTTCGGCATGTCTCGCTGCTCATCGGCGCGCGCCCGGACGTCACCGACCGCGACCTCTCGGCGCTGTCGATGCTGATCTCCAGCCGCGGCGTGGTGTTCTTCACCGACACCTACGTCACCGTCGATCCGACCGCCGAGGAGATCGCCGAGATGACGATGCTCGCGGCCGAGGAGATACGGCGCTTCGGCATCGAGCCGAAGGCGGCGCTGCTGTCCTTCTCCAACTTCGGCTCGCGCGAATCGCCCAGCGCGCTGAAGATGCGGCAGGCCGCCGAGATTCTGCGCGACCGCGCGCCCGACCTCGAATGCGACGGCGAGATGCACGCCGATTCGGCGCTGTCGGAGGCGCTGCGCCAGCGCATCAACCCGCATTCTCGGCTGAAGGGCGAGGCGAACCTGCTGGTCTTCCCCAATCTGGATGCCGCCAACATCGCGCTGACCACGGTCAAGCAGATGATGGACGCGCTGCATGTCGGCCCGATCCTGCTCGGCACCGACCGGCCGGCACACATCCTGACCCCCTCGGTGACCTCGCGCGGCATCGTCAACATGACGGCGCTTGCGGTGGTGGAGGCGGCGCAGCGCAAGGCCGAGGGCTGAGGGCCGCCCGCCTCTCACGCCGCCGGCTTCACCGTCGCCTGGAACTTCGACATCAGATACGGCCCGGAAAACACCGGCGCGTAGCGCGGGCTCTCGCCCGGCGCCAGGCATGACGGGATGCAGGCGATCTCCTGGTGCCAGTTGGGCTGGTGGAAGAAGGCGAGCGACTGGCGGCGGGCCGCGCTGCCGTCGGAATTGACGACGCGGTGCAGCGTCGACACCCAGCGGTCGTTGGTCCAGCGCGCCATCAGGTCGCCGATGTTGATGACGAAGGCGCCGTCGACCGGCGGCACCTCGCGCCAATCCCCTTCCGGCGTGAATATCTGCAGGCCGGACGAGCCAGGCTGCGGCAACAGGATCGTGAGGCTGCCGTAGTCGGTATGGGCGCCGGCGCGCAACTGCCCCGGCTGCGGCGCCACATGCGTCTGCGGATAGTTGAGCGCGCGCAGGGCGCTGACCGGACGGTCGATGGTCTTGTCGAAAAAGGTTTCGGGCAGGTCGAGCGCCGCCGCGAAGACGCGCATGATGCGGCCGGCAAGGTCCTCCATGGCGCGGTAATAGGCTTCCCAGGCCGAGCGGAAACCCGCCGGCTCCTCCGGCCAGATCGTCGCGGCATAGCAGAAGGCGAGCGCCTGGGCATCGTCCAGCCCTTCCGGCACGGAAAGCGGGCCGCCGTTAAAACTTTCCTTGAGGTCGGGCGGCGTGTCCTGCCCCTTCGACTTCGCCAGCGCCTCCACGCCAGGGCCGAGATAGCCATAGGGATAGCCGGGATAAGGCGCCCTCGCCTTCTCCTTGACCTCGGCAGGCAGGTCGAAGAAGGCATGCGCCTTCCGCCAGACGGCATCGATCACCGGCCGCGGCACCGAATGGCCGGAGATCGCCAGGAAGCCGGTGCTGCGGCAGATGGCGTCGACCTCCGCGCCCAGGGCCCGGCGGCCGGCGGCATCGGCCTGCTCGAAGCGGGAGAGATCGAAGATAGGGAAGTTGCGGGCGGGGGCCGGATTTTCCGACAGATCGGACGGCATGTCGTCACCTTTCCCGGTAATTTCGCTCGAAAATCACAACCTTGCCGTGATCTTTCGGATCAATTTTCACGGAAAACCTATGCCCGATAACGACGCCAACGGTATTTATATCAAGATCATTGCGAACATCTGCATAACAATCTTTGCCAAGATATCTATATGCAACTCTATAGGAAGATGAAGGAGGATCTTCAGAAAGCTGAATGCAATCAACCACCACAGCCTCAACCAAATCCCAGCCCTCCACCTCCTTTAGTAGTCTGGGCTTTATGTATGCCTCACGGTATGCAAAATACACCACGAACAGGATCAGTATTATCCAGATAATCCATGCTGTAGTGTCTGCATCCACGGGCGGCATCGATACCGGACCTCGCTGGCTCCCCTCGGCTTTCGCGAACATAGCCGAACCTTGGCTTTGCGGACAACCGGGATCGGTGGTTCCGGCATCCGGCGATGATCAGCCCTCACCACTATCGCCTGAAGCGAATGGAGCGGTCGCGAAGCGGCATTTCTGTCAAAAAACCCTTTCACCCCCGCCGGCACTGCCCCATATAGGCCTCGGGCTTGGAAATGCGGCGAAAGCCATGTATTGAGCCGCCACGTTCGGCAGGGCGCGCCTGTCCGCGTCCTGGAATCCGCCGGAGAAGTCATGCAAACCGTCGTTATCGTCGTCCACCTGATGATCGTTCTGGCTCTTGTCGGCGTCGTGCTTCTGCAGCGCTCGGAAGGCGGCGGTCTCGGCATCGGCGGCGGCTCGGGCTTCATGACGGCGCGCGGCGCGGCCAATGCGCTGACGCGCACCACGGCGATCCTGGCGGCGGCCTTCTTCGTCACCTCGCTCGGCCTGTCGCTGATCGCCCGCTACGGCGAGCGGCCGATCGACATCCTCGACCGCGTGCCGACCACCCAGGGACAGGGCGGCGCCGGCGTGCTCGACCAGCTCGGCGGATCCTCCGACGTTCCGGCCCCGGCCGCGCCTGCCGGCGACACCCCTGCCCCGGCTCCCGGCGCCGATGCGCCCGCTCCGGCAATCCCGACGGCTCCCGAGGCGGCCCCGAGCGAAGGCTCCGCCACGCCACCCGCCGGCGAGCAGGCCACGCCGCCCGTCGTCACGCCGGTGACCCCGCCCGCCGCCGACGGCACCACCGCGACCCCGCCGGCCGCCGAGCCGGCGCCCGCCCAGCCGGCGCAGCCGCAGGTTCCGAATCAGTAACCATAAGCTGTGCTTCTTTGATCACACCCCGGCTAAATGCCGCCGTGATCACGCGGAATCGATCTCGCCGGCACCGCGCGGCGCCTTGAGCAGGCCCGGAATTTGCGCTTATAACGCGTCCACGGCCGCCATGATGGGGGGCGAAGCGGAAATGCCGCTCGTCTGAGCGCCGGGCGCATTACGTTTCGGGATATTTAGCATGCTACCTCGCAGTCTCCTGCTGTTGGGCCTCTGTGCCGCGTTGGGCATGGCCACGCCGGCCCTTGCCGAACCGGCCAAGCCGCAGAAATCCACGGTCGTCCAGGCCAAGAAGAAAACCGCCGAAGCCAGGACTTCGGCCAAGAAGAAGGTCGTCGCCAGGAAGAAGGCAGGCCAGACCGAGGAGGAGAAGGCACTCGCCGCCCAGGAGAAGGCCAAGGCGCGGCAGGAAGCACTCGAGAAGCAGCGCCAGGCAAAACTCGCCGCCATGCGCGCCAAGGCCAAGGCCGACGCGGACGCCCGCCGCACCGCCTTCCTGGGCTCGAAGGAGACGGCCAGGGAGGCAGCGGCCAAGGAGAAGCCCGGCAAGAAGGGCAAGGCCGCCGAGGTGGCGGTGGCCGAGCAGCCGAAGAGGAGCACCTTCCGCATCCTGTTCGGCGACGAGCGCAAGCCCGAGCCCGAGCAGTCCCAGCCGGTCGCCCTGCGCAGCGCCAAGCCGGTCACCGGGCTGACCGCCGAGCGCATCGCCGCGCAGAAGGCGGCGGCCGTCGGCGCCGAGACCGTGGTGCGCAGCGGCAACAATGGCGAGTTGCGCAGCGGCGAGGTCGGCAACCCGCAGTCCGGCTTCTTCCAGGTCCTGTTCGGCGACGAGCCGGCCGGCACCAACCTTTTGCCCGAGACCCGCGCCCTCGATTCGGTGCTGGAGCAGAAGCAGCAGACCAAGGGCCGCTTCAAGCTGCGCCCCGAATACGAGGCGCAGACCGTCGCCTTCTCCGGCTATCCCCGCGGCACCATCGTCGTCGATACCGCCAACCACTTCCTCTACCTCGTCGAATCGGCCGGCACCGCGCGGCGCTACGGCATCGCGGTCGGCCGCGAGGGCCTGCAATACAAGGGCCGGGTGACGGTCGGCGACAAGCAGGAATGGCCGCGCTGGATCCCGACCAAGGAGATGCAGCAGCGCGAGCCGAGGAAATACGGCCAGTACAAGGACGGCATGCCCGGCGGCGGCCAGAACCCGCTCGGCGCCCGCGCCATCTATCTCTACAGCGGCAAGCAGGACACCTATCTGCGCATCCACGGCACCATCGCGCCGCAGTCGATCGGCACCAACGCCTCCAATGGCTGCTTTCGCATGACCAACGAGCACGTCATCGACCTCTACAACCGCGTCCGCCCGGGCACGCCCGTCGTCGTGCTCTGATCGCGCCAACCGCATCCCGGAAGGGCCGGCCCGCGCCGGCCCTTTTTGTTTTGGGCGCAAAATCCTATATCGAGCGGGGCCCGCCGGGGATTATTCGGCCAGGGCCTGATTTTTTTCTGGCGGAATCGGACCGCCCCAGCTAAGCGATAATTCCCATGGCGCGATATGTTTTCATCACCGGCGGCGTGGTCTCCTCCCTTGGAAAAGGCATAGCGGCGGCAGCCCTCGGGGCGCTGCTGCAGGCGCGCGGCTACCGCGCCCGCATAAAAAAGCTCGACCCCTATCTCAACGTCGATCCCGGCACCATGTCGCCCTACCAGCATGGCGAGGTGTTCGTCACCGACGACGGCGCCGAGACCGACCTCGACCTCGGCCATTACGAGCGTTTCACCGGCCGCTCGGCCAACCAGAGCGACAACATCACCACCGGCCGCATCTACCGCAACATCATCGAGCGCGAGCGCCGCGGCGACTATCTCGGCGCCACCGTGCAGGTCATCCCGCACGTCACCGACGAGATCAAGAATTTCGTGCTGTCAGGCAACGAGGACTATGATTTCGTGCTGTGCGAGATCGGCGGCACGGTCGGCGACATCGAGGCCATGCCCTTCCTCGAAGCGATCCGCCAGCTCGGCAACGACCTGCCGCGCAACAACGCCGTCTACGTGCACCTCACCTTGATGCCCTATATCCCCAGCGCCGGCGAACTGAAGACCAAGCCGACGCAGCATTCGGTGAAGGAATTGCGCGGCATCGGCATCGCCCCCGACATTCTGCTCGTGCGCGCCGACCGCGCCATCCCCAAGGAGGAGCGGCGAAAGCTGTCGCTGTTCTGCAACGTGCGCGAAAGCGCCGTCATCCAGGCGCTCGACGTCGGCCACATCTACGACGTGCCGATGGCCTACCACAAGGAAGGGCTGGATTCCGAAGTGCTCGCCGCCTTCGGCATCGACCCGGCGCCGAAGCCGCGCATGGAGGCCTGGCAGGAGGTCTCGCGGAAAATCCACAATCCGGAGGGCGAGGTCACCATCGCCATCGTCGGCAAATATACAGGGCTGAAGGACGCCTACAAATCGCTGATCGAGGCGCTGTCGCATGGCGGCATCGCCAACGGCGTGCGGGTAAAGCTCGACTGGATCGAGAGCGAGATTTTCGAGAAGGAGGACCCCGCGCCCTTCCTGGAGAAGGTGCACGGCATCCTGGTCCCCGGCGGATTCGGCGAGCGCGGTTCGGAAGGCAAGATTCTGGCCGCGAAATTCGCAAGAGAGAGAAAGGTGCCGTATTTCGGCATCTGCTTCGGCATGCAGATGGCCTGCATCGAGGCGGCACGCTCGCTCGCCGGCATCGAGGCCGCCTCCTCCACCGAGTTCGGCCCCGCAAAAGAACCCGTCGTCGGCCTGATGACCGAATGGCTGCGCGGCAACATGCTGGAGAAGCGCCAGGCAGCCGGCGACCTCGGCGGCACCATGCGGCTCGGCGCCTATGAAGCCTCCCTGGCCCCGGAATCGCGCATCGCCTCGATCTATGGCGACACCCGCATCTCCGAGCGCCACCGCCACCGTTACGAGGTCAACATCGACTACAAGGAGCGGCTGGAGGGCTGCGGCCTGGTGTTCGCCGGCATGTCGCCCGACGGCGTTTTGCCGGAGACGGTCGAATATGCCGACCACCCCTGGTTCATCGGCGTGCAGTACCACCCGGAGTTGAAGAGCCGCCCGCTCGACCCGCACCCGCTGTTCGCGAGCTTCATCGGGGCGGCGGTGGAGCAGTCAAGGTTGGTGTGAGGGGTTGATGCAGGCCGATCTCCCCCCTTGTGGGGGAGATGCCCGGCAGGGCAGAGGGGGGTGCTGTCCCGCCAACGGTCCCGCAAAATCCGATGCGTACGCGCGTCGCGTGAAAAAAGGATTCCCGCGACGCGCTGCAGGTTCTGGTTGGCGCATGTCTTTACCCCGAAACCGCCGCACGCTTCCGGAGGCATGCTTTATGCCCCGGACATGCCCGACAACGGGTTGTCGATGACGCTCGCTACCTGACCAGCTCTATCTCGCCCGGCTTCCAGGTCTTGTCGAACCATGGCTCCAGCGGGCCGTAGAGGCGAAGAAGAACGTTCCAGCCCTTGCCGGGAACCGTCTGGACCCAGTTGGTCTCATGGCCTTCCGGCGCCGTCGGGCCGAACCAGACATCGACCGAGGAGTCCGGGTTGATCACGATGTCCTTCTTGTCGCTGCCGATGCTGGGGAATTGCTGGTCCGTCTGCAGCATCGAGCGCGTCTGGTTGTCGTAGACGACGAACGACCAGAATTCCTTTGCCGGAATGTTCGGCGGCAGGTGCACCTTGTAGGTCTTGCCGCCATCGAACGGCTTGCCGTCCTTGTCGGTCGTGGCACCGGCGTATTGCGAGCCGACGCCGACGCGCTTGATCGCCATGGCCGGCGAGATGCCCGTCGCGTAGTAGTGGAACAGGACACGGGCATCCAGATAGCGGACGCCGGGCTGCAGAAGAAACTCGTAACTGCCTCCGACGAAGCCGGTGAACCAGGCGCTGTCCGGATAATAATAGGCGTCCTTCATGCGGGTCTTGAAGGTGATGGTGCGCGCCGTCGCGTTGCCGACGGCCACCGCTTCCGTGAGGATCTTCTTCATCCGCTCGTCGGGTGCGAAGGGTTGCCCCTTCACGATGCCGATGGCGGCGAGCTGGCCCAGCACCTCCGGGTGATACGAATCGCTCGGCTCGTATTGGACGATGTCGTTCACTTCCTCGTAGAAATGAAAATCATTGGCATGGATTGTGTTGAACTCCTTGCCCGAGACGTTGACGATCTTCATCGGCGGCGGGTTGCCGGCTTCCGCAAGAGGATAGACCCTGGCGAACTTCCTGGTGTTTTCGACCGCGGTCGCGGTGCTGCCGTTGTCGAGGAAGCCGCGCCAGAAGAACAGGTTTCCGTAGGTCGACGTCCGCAGTACGAAATAGCCCTCGGGTATCTCGCCTTCATAGCCCGGCGGCAAAAGCAGGTATTTTCCGCCCTTGCCCTTGTCCGGACCGGCATTGCCGACATCGCCGACATATTCGAACCAGTGATTGTCGATCATGCCCAGGATGTTGGGCGGCGTCTCGATGACCAGCGGGCCGGCCTTGGTGTCCAGCCACATGAGGTTGTAGATGCTTTCGGTGTTGCCTGTCAGGAACAACGAACGCGAGTCCGCCAGGTTTTCGAAGATCAGAATGGTCTGGTTGTTGTCGGCGCCCTGACTGGCCAATCCGACCCGCATGGCTTCAACCGATGCGCCGGGCATGGCATTGAGAAATGCATCGACGCCACGCATGAAGGCGAGATTGTCGTAGATCTTCTCCGAAGTGGCGTCATCCGGGAAGCCGTCGAAAAACTTCAGCGTGCCAAGCCTGGTGTCGACGCTCTCCGGCGTGACGATCGAATCCGGTATCGGCGTCGTCATCTTCATCTTGGGCGCCGTATCGGCGGCAGCGGCGCTCAAGCCCATCAGCACCACCGCGGTGGTGCTGCAAAGCAGTCTCGTCATGCGTATCATTGCTTTTCCCCGCCAACAGCCACTGCAACCGTCGGCCGTTTCCTTGCGGCCGTCAATGGCGACTGCACTATTGAGCCGCAACGGCGTTGCGCCACCACTCATTTTACGCCAAGTCTGAAGAAATGCTTCGAGGGTCATAAGAATTCCCACGATCCCGGTCATTTCCAACCTGACGCTGCACGGCCTGCCGCAGCTGATCCGCCGCGAACTCGGCGAGCGGGCCCTGGCGCGGGCGGTCCGCGCCGCCGGCGTCGACCTCGAGGCGATCGAAGGCGAAAGCTGCTTCATCCCGCACGCGGCGGCCCTGAGGCTGATCGACACGGCGGCGCGGATTGCCGGCGAGGCCAATCTCGGCCTGCTGATGGCTCCGCAGATGGACGTCGCCAACTACGGAACCTATGGGCAATACATCTACGCCGCCGATACGCTCGGCGCGGCGATCGGCGGGGCGATCGAAGCCCTAGCCTACCACTCCCACGGCGATACGATGGCCCTCGTCACCCGCGGTGGCGAGGCCCGGTTCAGCTATGGCTTCGCCCTTGCCGGCCGCCCCGGCTACGGCCATGTCGCGAATGTCGCGGCCGGCGCGCTTGCAAGCGTTTGCCGGCACTTCCTGTCGGACAAATGGCGGCCGCTCAGGATCGAGCTCGACATCCCCCGGCCGCGCCACGCCACCCCCTTCGAGGACATGTTTCACTGTCCCGTGGTCTTCAACGCACCGGCGATGACCGTCGTGTTCGACCGGGGTCATCTCGACGCGTGCGGTCCGGCGCCCGCCGCCGGACCTATCCTCACGATCGCCGACGTGGCGCGCGACCGGCGCGGCGCCGCCCCGCGCGATACGCTCGGCGTCATCTCGGAACATATCCGCCTCCAGGTCCGCGGCGGCTCGATCTCGATCGACAGCACGGCCCGCGCGATGGAGATCAGCATCCGCACCCTGCAGCGCGAGCTGAATCGCGAGGGAACCGATTTCCGCTCCCTGGCGAATGCCGCCCGGGCCGGACGCGCCGACGAGCTGCTGCGGCACACCGACGTCTCGATCACCCGCATCGCCGCCGAGCTCGGCTACTCCACACCCGCCAATTTCAGCCGCGCCTTCCGCGGCGCCACCGGATCGAACCCCGGCGCGTTTCGCGCGGCCGCGCGAACGCCGCCGATGCGGAGCGGTTGAAATCGCCGTGGCCAGGAAGCGGCTGGAGGGCCGCGGCCTGGTGTTTGCCGGCGCTTTGCCCGACGGCGGGTTGCCCGAGACGGTCGAATACCCCGACCACCCTGGTTCATCCGCGTGCAGGATCACCCGGAGCCGAAAAGCCGCTCGACCCGCACGCGCAGTTGGCGGATTTCATCGGGGCTGCGGTGGAGCAGAGGAGGTTGGTGCGGGGGGGCGACTCTGCGCATCGGCATGTCGTGACAGAGGGCCCCGTCGGCTAAGGAACCGCTTTCAGCCTGCCGACAACGCCGAAGGCCACCACGGCAAGCAGGCCGAGTACGGCCGTTGCTGCCAGCGACGGGGTTACCCCGGCCTCGGCCATTCCAAGGGCCAATGCGAAGGGCGCGACCGCCGAAACCACCAGCCGGGCCGAAGAGACTTTGCCCTGCAGCCTGCCGTACCCATCACTTCCGAACAGGTGCAGCGGCAAGGTCCCGACAACGATGCTGAACAGGCCGTTGCCGAGACCGAACAGGATCGCGAAGATTGTCGCGCCAAGCAGCGACGGCGCCGTCAGAGCGAGCACGATGACCCCCACCGGCATCAAGATGGCGGCGATCACCGCCAGAACGACCGGCGAGAGGTTGCGGCCGAATACCATGTTGATGACACGGCTCGCCACCTGCGACGGACCGAACAGCGATCCGACGATTGCCGCCGATGCACCGAGCCCGAGGCCCGCCAGCAGCGGTACCATGTGGACCAGGATGGCGGCGGCGACCAGCGACTGCAACGCGAAGCCGACAACCATCAAGACAAAGCCCCTGCGCCGGTGCTCCGGGGGCAGCCTGCCGGCCGCCGTTACCGGCGCTCCGTCGGCGCGCGCACGGCTCAGCGTCAGGCCGCGTGACAGCCAGCCATGCAGCGGAACGCATATGACCAGATTGAGACCGGCAAAGACCAGGTAGATCTCCTGCCAGCTAAGGTGATGATGCAACGCCGTGGTGATCGGCCAGAACGCGGTCGAGGCGAACCCGCCGATCAGCGTGAGATAGGTGATGGAACGAGGCGCCGTCTGCGGTCCGAGTTGCACCAGGAGCGCAAAGGCGGCGCCGTACTGAACGAGGTTGGATGCTACCTCGACGCCGATCAGTGCGGCAACGAAGAAGGCTGCATTGGGTGCGGCAGCGCAGGCAACGAGCGCGGCGGCCGCCAGTATCGATCCGGCGGTCATCATGCGGCCCGCGCCATGCCTGTCGATCATGCGCCCGAACCACGGCGCGATCAGGCCGCCGACCAACAAGGCGGCGGAAAGTGCTGCGAAGACCCATTCCTTTGACCAGCCAAGATCCTTGGCCATGTCCGGCGCCAGGATGCTGAAGCTATAGTAGAGCGTGCCGTATGCGATGATCTGTGTGATGCCGAGCGCAACGATTGCCGCGGCCGGAGTCCGCTTTGTGCTCATCAGACATTCACGCTCAGGCGCCTGTCCAGCCCTCGGCGCGGACCGCTTGCCCGCGCTCGTACCAGCCTTTGCTTCTGTTGACGATCCAAACCACCGACAGCATCACCGGAACTTCAACCAGCACTCCGACGACGGTAGCAAGTGCTGCACCAGAACTGAAGCCGAAGAGGCTGATGGCGGCGGCGACGGCGAGTTCAAAGAAGTTCGACGCTCCTATCAATGCCGAGGGACCGGCCACGCAGTGCTTCTCGCCGGAAACGCGATTGAGGAGGTATGCGAGGCCCGCGTTGAAATAGACCTGGATCAGGATCGGTACGGCCAGCAGCGCTATGATCGTAGGATGAGAGATGATCTGCTCGCCCTGAAAGCCAAACAGCAGGATGAGCGTCGCCAGGAGAGCCGCAAGCGACATCGGCTGCAGCGTCCGCAAAAGTGCCTGAAGCGCCGCCTCCCCACCTTTCGCCAACAGGTGCCGGCGCAGGAATTGGGCGATCGCCACGGGGACCGCGATATAGAGGACGACCGAGAGGACGAGAGTGTCCCACGGGACGGTGATCGCCGACAGCCCGAGGAGCAGCCCGACGATCGGCGCGAAAGCAACAACCATGATGGCGTCGTTGAGGGCCACCTGAGACAGGGTGAAATGAGGCTCGCCCTTGGTCAGATTCGACCAGACGAACACCATCGCCGTGCAAGGGGCGGCGGCCAGGATGATCAATCCCGCAACATAGGAGTCGATCTGGTTCGCCGGCAGATAGGGCCGGAACAGCCAGCCGATGAAAAGCCAGCCGAGCAGAGCCATGGAAAACGGCTTGACCGCCCAGTTGATAAAGAGCGTAACCCCGATACCCCGCCAATACTGGCCGACGTCCCGCAAGGCCGCGAAGTCGATCTTGAGCAGCATCGGAATGACCATCAGCCAGATCAGAGCCGCTACAGGGATATTGACCTTGGCAATCTCAGCCGCGCCGATCGACTGGAAGAAGCCTGGAAACAGATGTCCGAGCGTCACGCCTGCAACAATGCAAAGCGCGACCCAAAGGGTCAGGTATCGTTCGAAAGTCGACATGGCTCAGCTTGCGTCCGTCGGCTTCGCGGTCGCCCCGTCCTGACGGCCGATAACCTTCAGGTGGTGCTCCATTGCCATGCGATCGATCGAAGCGTGCGGCAGGTTGAGAAACGCCATGATCCGGTTCTTCATGAACCTTGCAGCCGTGCTGAAGGCGCGTTCCTTCTCGATGTCGGTACCCTCGACATTGGAGGGATCCTCGATTCCCCAATGCGCCGTCATCGGCTGACCGGGCCAGACCGGACAGGCTTCGCCGGCCGCGTCGTCGCAGACGGTGAAGACGAAGTCCATTTCGGGTGCGCCAGCCACCGCGAATTCGTCCCATGCCTTGGATCGGAAACCTTCGGTAGGATAATCGAGCGCGGCGAGCACCTTCAGGGCGAAAGGGTTCACTGAACCTTTCGGCTGGCTTCCGGCGGAATAGGCGTTGAAGCGCCCTGCACCTTCCTTCTTCAGAATGCTCTCCGCCAGGATGGAGCGCGCAGAATTCCCGGTGCAGAGAAACAAGACGTTGTAGACGTGGTCGGTCATTGCACGATGTCCCTGGTTGGTACGCAGCAGGAGGCGGCATCGACGACGGGAGAACAGATCTCGGGACGGCCGGAACAGCAGTCCTCCATCAGAAAGCGGATCAGGCCGCTCAGAGCGTCATATTCAGCGCTGTAGATAATCGATCGGGCATCGCGGCGGGCGCTGGCAAGTCCCGCCCGCTCCAATTCCTTCAGATGGAAGGATACGTTGGAAGCCGACACGTCCGCCTTCTCCGCGATCACCCCGGCGGCCAGGCCATCGGTGCCGGCGACAACCAGCATGCGCAGGACGCGGAGTCTGGTTTCCTGGGACAAGGCACTGAAGGCAACTAGGGCTTGACGCTCATCCATATTTCGATAATCCTTGAAGTGTTGAAATGAGGATTAAACGAGATGAACGCGCTTGGCAACGACAAAGCACTGATCCTTTCAGATTCTGATGAGGTGACCATAGGCACTCTGCTCGATGCGCTGTCCCGCCGTCCTGCCGACCGCCTCACCTTTCGCTACGGCGGGCGTCCGATCCGGAAGGGTTATCATGTGACCGAGGTCAAGGCCGGCAGCTTCGCTGCCCTTGATTGCGGCGCCAATCCGGAGGCCTGGACGGAGATCTTCGTGCAACTTTGGGACGCTGACGACGCGCCCGAGCAGATGACGGCCAAGAAGTTCGCGGCGATCATCGGCAAAGTCGCAGACCGCGTGGCCCTCGATAGGGGCGCGAAACTGACCTTCGAGGTGAGCGACGGCGTCGCGCCTATGCAGCTTCATCGTGCGGCAAGCCCTGCACTGAATGAAGGCGAGATCATCATCGAGCTGTCGCCGCGCCCGGCCAGTTGCAAACCACGCGACCGGTGGCTGGAATCGGAAGGGCGTTCATGTTGCGGCGCCTCGGATCAGCCTCAGCCGTGTTGCGGCCAAGGGTCTGCCGGTGACTGAACCATTGTCCGTCATAACTGCGCCACAACCTCTTGGCGGCGCGAATGCTCGCCTGATTTTTCGCTGTCGCCAGTGGCGTAAAATCACTGCGTGGCTTGCACTCCATCGCCAGGGGAGCACTCCAGAAAGGGGATAGCCCACCACCCCTTCCCGCCAAAAACCCAGCAATTTCAATCCCGCCCACCAAAAATCGTCGACCTTTTATCCCCGCCCCTCAACACTCCGCCATACTGCTCGCCATCGCCCTCGCGGGAACACGGGTCATGAACCGGATGATCGTGGAGGGGACGGCGCCGGGTCGGCCGCGTGACGGTGCGCGGCTGGCGAAAGCTGGAGATCCGGGCCCCAGCCGCGACACCCGCGCAAATGCGGCGCTAGCGGACGGGCAAGAACGCCGGCGGGGCGCGTCCGTCGCGCCAGATAAAAAAATAAGAGGCTCGGCCTCGCGCCCCGCTTCCCACTTTCAATGGCCAGACTGCAACCGCAGGGCGTGGCGAAGATGAAACGCGCGCGCCGATAGGAGGTTTTCATGATCGGCATGGATGACGACGATTTTGGCGGCGAAGGCCGCTGGCAGTACATGACCCCCGACATGCGCGAGATGTTCGCCGACGCGCTGCGGCTTTCGGCGAGCAACAGCGGCGCGCCGCAGCGCTGCCGCCGAAAAGCCTGCCAGCGCTCCGGCCGCTGCTGCGTGAAGCTCGACGCCGAGGGCGACGGCACCTGCTTTGGCGGCATGACCGAGCAGACGGCGAAGGAGGCGGCGATGATGATCGTCTTCGCCATGACCCTGTGGGAGAAGCGCACCGGCATCCCGCTGCGCGACGGCGCGCGGCTCGCCCTGCCGAAATGAGCGACGGGCGGCGGCTTGCCTGTCCCTGTTGGCAAGCAGTTGCTCGCCCCCTCTCCCCCGACGCCAGGGCATAGGCACATGTCGGCAGCAGAGTTGTGGTGGGCAGAAACGTCTTCGCCGGCTTTGACTTCGCCGCCTCCGAGACCTGTTGGGTGGACGGCTCCCTGTTTGATATCTGACGACCTCACTCTGGCACATTTGATGCCGTCGGGCGCCGTCCATCTCAACAGGTCTCGACGGTGGCGAAGCCAGAGGCGGTCACGGCAATCGGCACTTGGCATCGCCCGTCGCCAGCGAAATGCGTGAATCCGACAGGTCCTTCACGGAGAGAGGCTAAGGTGAGGGGCTGCGCAATCTTCGAGGTCAGGGCCGTCCCCTCATCTGCCTGCTGGCATCTTCTCCCCGTGAAGGACGGGGAGAAGATGCCGGCAACAGCCTCTACCCCCTCAAAATGCCCCGGCCGGCATAACGCGCCTGCTTGCCCAGTTCCTCCTCGATGCGGATGAGCTGGTTGTATTTCGCGGTGCGGTCGGAGCGGGCCAGCGAGCCGGTCTTGATCTGCCCGCAATTGGTGGCCACCGCCAGATCGGCGATGGTCGAATCCTCGGTCTCGCCCGAGCGGTGCGACATGACGGCCGTATAGCCGGCCTTGTGAGCGGTCTCGACCGCGTCGAGGGTCTCGGACAGCGAGCCGATCTGGTTGACCTTGACCAGGATCGAGTTGGCGACGCCCATCTTGATGCCGTCGCGCAGCCGCGCCGTGTTGGTGACGAACAGATCGTCGCCGACCAGCTGCGTCTTCTTGCCGATCAGGTCGGTCAGGATTTTCCAGCCTTCCCAGTCGTCCTCGGCAAGACCGTCCTCGATCGAGATGATCGGATAGTCGGCGGCGAGTTTTGCCAGATACTTCGCCTGCGCCTTGGGATCGCGGGTCTTCTTCTCGCCCTCATAGACGTAGTTGCCGTCCTTGAAGAACTCGGTGGCCGCGCAATCGAGCGCCAGCGCCACCTCCTCGCCCGGCTTGAAGCCGGCCTTCTCGATCGAGCCCATGACGAAGTCGAGTGCTGCCTGCGCGCTCTTCAGATTGGGGGCGAAACCGCCCTCGTCGCCGACATTGGTGTTGTGGCCGGCTTCCTTCAGGCCCTTCTTCAGCGTGTGGAAGATCTCCGAACCCCAGCGCACGGCCTCGCGCAGCGACGGCGCGCCGACCGGCATGATCATGAACTCCTGGAAATCGATCGGATTGTCGGCATGGGCGCCGCCGTTGATGATGTTCATCATCGGCACCGGCAGCACATGGGCGGAAGCGCCGCCGACATAGCGGTAGACCGGCAGGTCGGAGGCTTCGGCGGCGGCGCGGGCGACTGCCAGCGACACGCCGAGGATGGCGTTGGCGCCGAGCCGGCCCTTGTTGGGCGTGCCGTCGAGCTCGATCATGGTGGCGTCGATGGCGATCTGGCTCTCCGCCTCCATGCCGCCGATCGCTTCGAATATCTCGCCGTTGACGGCCTCGACCGCACGCTCGACGCCCTTGCCGAGATAGCGGGCGCCGCCGTCGCGCAGCTCGACGGCTTCATGCGCGCCGGTCGAGGCGCCGGAGGGGACCGCGGCGCGGCCCATCGACCCGTCCTCCAGCACCACGTCCACCTCGACGGTCGGGTTGCCGCGGCTGTCGAGAATCTCGCGGCCGATGATGTCGACGATCGCCGTCATGAAGTCCCTCCGGATTGGATCGATTGAATTTTCGCGCCCGTCTTAGCCAAAGTGCTGCAAAAGGCAATGTGGAGCGGAGACGGCAGCCTACTTTCTTTATGCGACAGCCCGCTCACACGGCCCCGCGAACGGAAGAATAAATGCCCGCAATTCCCCGCCGTCACAGCGGCACGACGTGCCCCTCGGACAGGGTGACGCGGCGGTCCATGCGGCGCGCCAGCTCGTGGTTGTGGGTGGCGATCAGCGCCGCCAGGCCGGACTGGCGCACCAGCGCCGACAGCGCGTCGAACACGTAGGAGGCCGTCGTCGGGTCGAGATTGCCGGTCGGCTCGTCGGCAAGCAGCACCAGCGGCGCATTGGCGACGGCCCGGGCGATCGCCACGCGCTGCTGCTCGCCGCCCGACAGCTCCGCCGGCCGGTGCTCGGCGCGCTTGGCGATCTGCATGTAGTCGAGCAGCTGCATGGCGCGTGTCCGCGCCTCGGTCGCCGGCAGCCCCTTCACCAGCTGCGGCATCATGATGTTCTCCACCGCCGAGAACTCCGGCAGCAGGTGATGGAACTGGTAGACGAAGCCGATGTCGTTGCGGCGGATGGCCGTCCGCTCGTCGTCGGAGAGCCGCCCGCAGGCGCGGCCCGCCAGGATGACGTCGCCGGCATCCGGCCGCTCGAGCAGGCCGGCGGTGTGCAGCAGCGTCGACTTGCCGGTTCCGGACGGCGCCACCAGCGCCACCATCTCGCCGCGATGCAGCGAGAAATCGACGCCGTTGAGGATGGTCAGCTTGCGCTGGCCCTGCACGTAGTGGCGCTCGACCGCCTTCAGTTCGATGACGACGTCGGCAGCCATGTCATTCGTACCGCAGCGCTTCGACCGGATCGAGCCGCGCGGCGCGCCAGGCCGGAAAGATGGTCGCTATGAAGGAAAGCACCAGCGCCATCAGGACGACGGTCATCGTCTCGCTGAAGTCCATGCGGGCCGGCAGCTGGCTGAGGAAATAGAGTTCCGGGCTGAACAGCTCGGTGCCGGAGAGCCAGGAGAAGAACTGCCTGATCTTCTCGACGTTCAGGCAGACGACGACGCCGAGCACCACGCCGGCGACTGTGCCGGCGACGCCGATCGCCGCACCCGTCATCAGGAAGATGCGCAGGATGGCGCCGCGCGTGGCGCCCATGGTGCGCAGGATGGCGATGTCGTGCCCCTTGTCCTTCACCAGCATGATCAGCCCGGAGATGATGTTGAGCGCCGCCACCAGCACGATCAGCGTAAGAATCATGAACATGACGTTGCGCTCGACCTGCAGCGCCGAGAAGAAGGTCTGGTTGCGCTGGCGCCAGTCGGACAGGTAGACGGGGCGCCCCGCCGCCTCCTCGATCTGCGGCTTCAGCGCGTCGACGCCGTCCGGGTTGTCGACGAAGATTTCGATGGTCTGCGCCTGCCGCTCCAGGTTGAAATAGAGCTGCGCCTCGCCGAGCGGCATGAAGATGATCGAGGAATCGTATTCCGACATGCCCACTTCGAAGATCGCCGTCACCGGATAGGTCTTTACCCGCGGCGTGGTGCCGAATGGCGTGGCGTCGCCTTCCGGCGAGACCAGCGTGATCGTGTCGCCGAGCACCAGGCCGAGATTGTCGGCCATGCGCTGGCCGATGGCGACGCCCTCGCCTGTGTCGAAGCCGACCAGCGAGCCCTGGCGGATGTTGTTGGCGACCAGCGTGATCCGGGCCAGATCGGCGCCGCGCATGCCGCGCACCAGCGCGCCGCTGCCGGGCCCCGCGATGCCGGAGGCCAAGACCTGGCCGTCGACCATCGGGATGGCGTAGCGGACGCCCGGCACGCCGTCGATGCGCGTGGCGATGGCTTCGTAGTCGTCGAGCGGCAGGTCGACCGGCGACAGGATGACATGGCCGTTGATGCCGAGGATGCGGGTGAGCAGCTCGGCGCGGAAGCCGTTCATGACGGCCATGACGATGATCAGCGTCGCCACGCCCAGCATGATGCCGAAGAAGGAGATCGAGGCGATGACCGAGATCACCGTCTCCTTGCGGCGCGAGCGCAGATAGCGCCAGGCGACCATGCGCTCGAAGGGCGAGAACGCCCCGGCCCCGGCCGATGCGCCGGCCGACTTCTTGTCCGTCATGCCGACTTGCCCGAAAGCCGCGCCACCACCTCGGCCAGCGGCACGGTGCTGCGCTCGCCGGTCGCCCGTTTCTTGATCTCGGCCTCGCCGCTCGCCGCGCCGCGCGGGCCGACGATCACCTGCCAGGGCAGGCCGACCAGGTCGGCGGTCGCGAATTTTCCGCCCGGCCGCTGGTCGGTGTCGTCGTAGAGCACGTCGCGGCCCGCCGCCGTCAGCGCCGCGTAGAGGCCGTCGCAGGCGTTGTCGCAATCGGCGTCGCCGGCCTTCATGTTGATCAGCGCCACGTCGAAGGGCGCCACCGATTCCGGCCAGATGATGCCGTTCTCGTCATGGCTCGCCTCGATGATGGCCGCGATCAGGCGCGACGGGCCGATGCCGTAGGAGCCCATCGAGACGAAATGGTCCTTGCCGTCCGGCCCCGCCACCTTGGCGCCCATCGGCTTCGAGTATTTTTCGCCGAAATGAAAAATATGGCCGACCTCGATGCCGCGCGCCGACAGCCGTTCGGCCTCGGGTATCCGCTCCCACGCGGCCTCGTCATGCATCTCGTCGGTCGCCGCGTAGGGCGTCGTCCACTCCTTGACGATGCCGCCGATCTCGGCGTCGTCGCTGAAGTCGGTATCCTCGCCGGGGACCGGCAGCGACAGGAAATCGCGCTGGCAGAAGACCTGGCTCTCGCCGGTGTCGGCCAGGATGATGAACTCGTGGCTGAGGTCGCCGCCGATCGGGCCGGTGTCGGCGCGCATCGGGATCGCCTGCAGCCCCAGCCGCGTGAACGTCCTGAGATAGGACACGAACATGCGGTTGTAGGCCGCCCTGGCGCCCTCGTAGTCGAGGTCGAAGGAATAGGCGTCCTTCATGAGGAATTCTCTGCTGCGCATCACGCCGAAGCGCGGCCGTACCTCGTCGCGATACTTCCACTGGATATGGTAGAGGTTGAGCGGCAGGTCCTTGTACGACTTGACGTAGGAGCGGAAGATTTCCGTCACCATCTCCTCGTTGGTCGGGCCGAACAGCATGTCGCGGTCCTGGCGGTCCTTGATGCGCAGCATCTCCTTGCCGTAGTCGTCGTAGCGGCCGCTCTCGCGCCACAGCTCGGCCGACTGGATCGTCGGCATCAGGATCTCCAACGCGCCGGCGCGATCCTGCTCCTCGCGCACGATGCGGCACACCTTGTCGAGCACCCGCTTGCCCAGCGGCAGCCAGGAGAAGCTGCCCTGCCCCTGCTGGCGGATCATGCCGGCGCGCAGCATCAGCCGGTGCGACACGATCTCGGCCTCGCGGGGCGTTTCTTTGAGGATCGGCAGGAAATAGCGCGACAGCCGCATGAAAGGTCCGTTGGTGCTGGAAAGGCGCCGGAATCGGCGGCAGGCGGGAGGGTCTGCACGCGCTTCATAGCGATTTCATGACAGGAAGAAAACCCGGCCGTCCGAAGCGCTCCGCCGGGCCTCGGGACAACTGTCTTTTTTTCGTGCAAGGAATGCCGTTCTATTGTGCAGTGCAGCACATCAAAGGCTGTTTCCCGTCAAAATTTTCCGTGACAATTTGTCCTCCCTTGTTCTAAGGTGCCTCCACATAACCGAGAAGGCGATGAGCAATTCGCTTTCCTACGCGGTCAAGTCTTGGGAGGATGCGATCTAGGCGCGAGAAATTGCTGCCGCCGGACACCGGAAAGCAGATCGGACGCGTTAAAATTGCAAGGCCTTGTGCCTTGCATTTTTTTTGTGCAGATTTTTCAGCTACTTTTGACGGAACGCGGAGAAACGACGTGCGCGCGGCCGCGAGAGGCGGCGGCATTTCCCGTCGCACCGTATCTGTGTCCGAGCCGAAACGACGTGCTGTGGCCCCGCGAAAGGCGGCCGCTTCGCGGCTCGTGAGCCGGCTGTCGATTTGCCGCGTGCCCGACTGGCCTCGCCCTGCGGCCTCGCCTGCCGCGGCGCATCAAAAAAGCGGGGACGACGCCCCGCTTCTTTCTGTATCGTCCGTCCGTTTGCGTCGATGTCAGTTGGCGGTCTTCGCCTTGTCCTGCTCTTCCTTGAGCTTCTTGGCGAAGTCCTCGTTGTTCTTCGAAACGAATTCCTGGAGCTTCTTCTGGCGGTCCTCGATGTCGGACTGCTGCAGCGGCGCGCCGTCATAGGCGCCGGTGAAGCCCTGCAGCGACACCTTCACCGGATTGGGCTGGTTCTGGAAGTTGACGGAGGTCAGCGTGAGCTCCGAGCCCTTCTTGAAGTTGCCGACGAGCTGGTCGGAAAGCTGGACCTCGGCGACGCAACGGTCCGGGAAGCAGATGACGTAGTCGAGCTTCTGCGCCTTGCCGTTGTCGACCTGCAAGCCAATGCCGGGCGGCACGAGGCGCCCGGTCGGCACGGTCACCTGGAAGACCTTGCGGTTGATCTTGCCCTTCAGCTCGATCAGGCTGATGCCGGTCACCAATTGTCCGTTGGATGCGGTGATGATGTTCTGCACGTTGCAGATGTCGACTTCCTCCTGCTTCGTGCAGGCCTTGAACCAGCCCTGCGGAAGCTGCTGCTGCTGCTGAGCCGACGCCGGGGCAAGACCCGTGGCGAGCAACCCGACGACGCCTGCGGACAGCACCGAAAGACGGAACCTGTCGGTTTTCGAGCTCGTCATCTTGACCTTTCCTCTCAATGATCCGGAACGGCGTGAAGCGCCGTGCATGGCGGCTACCTGTTGCGCAAATGCGGCAACAGCATGACTCGGGCACGCCTGTACAGCCGTCGGCGCCGTAAATCCAGCCTCGGAGCGCAACAAACGCGCGGGGTCAGCCAGGAAGGCGCCGCCTCCGAGCACCGGCCAACCGGCCCCATATTAACGACATCATGGTAGTGTGGAACACGAATCATCGTGATCCCTGCGGATTTCCGCCATGCGACGTCCCCTTCTCGCGCTCTGCGCAGCGCTTGCCGCCATTGCCATGCCGGCGTCCGCCGTGGCGGAGCCGAAGCACGCCATCGCCATGCAGGGCGAGCCGGCCCTGCCCGCCGATTTCACGCATTTCCCCTATGCCGATCCCGACGCGCCGAAGGGCGGCGGCATCACCTATTGCGTGGTCGGCAGCTTCGACAACCTCAACCCGTTCATCATCAGGAGCCTGCGCACCACGGCGCGCGGCGTGATCGACACGATCTACGGCAACCTCGTCTTCGAGCCGCTGATGCAGCGCAACCTGGGCGAGCCGTTCTCGCTCTACGGCCTGCTGGCTGAATCGGTCGACATCACGCCCGACCGCAAGGTGGCGACCTTCAATCTCGATCCGAAGGCAAAATGGTCGGACGGCCGCCCGGTGACGCCGGAAGACGTCATCTTCACCTACGAGGTCTTCACGGAAAAGGGCCGGCCGCCCTACAGCGACCGGATGAAGGGCATCGCCAGGCTGGAGAAGACCGGCCCGCTGTCGGTGCGCTTCACCTTCAACGACCGGGCCGACCGCGAATTCCCGCTGATCGTCGCGATGACGCCGATCCTGCCGAAGCACGGCTTCGACAAGGAGACGTTCGACCACACCACCCTCGACCCGATCGTCGGCAGCGGGCCCTACACCATCGACAAGGTCGTTGCCGGCCAGCGCATCGTCTACAAGCGCAACCCCGACTACTGGGCGCGCGACCTGCCTTCCAAGCGCGGCTTCGACAATTTCGACAGCATCGCCATCGAGTATTTCCTCAACGAGAACTCGCTGTTCGAGGCGTTCAAGAAGGGCATCTGCTCGGTCTATCCCGTCGCCGACCCGCTCAAGCTGAAGCGCGACTTCGACTTCCCCGCGCTCAAGGACGGCCGCGCCACCGTCGGCGAGTTCACCATGGGCGTGCCGCCGGTGGTCACCGGCTTCCTGTTCAACACGCGGCTGCCGAAATTTTCCGACCCGCGCGTGCGCCGGGCGCTGGCCATGCTGTACGACTTCGAATGGGTGAACAAGAACATGTTCGACGGCCGCTACGACCGGCTGGCGAGCTATTGGCAGAATTCGGAACTCTCGGCACTCGGCCGGCCGGCCGGCGACAGGGAAAAGGCCCTTCTCGCCCCCTACCCCGACGCGGTGACGCCCGAGGTGATGGACGGAAGCTGGCGGCCGGCCGTGACCGACGGCTCGGGGCGCGACCGCAAGGCGCTGAAGGCGGCGCTCGACCTGCTGAAGACGGCGGGCTATCGGCTCGACGGTGCCGCGCTCGTCGGCCCCGACGGCCAGCCGCTCGCCTTCGAGATCCTGACCTCCTCCGACAGCGAGCAGCGGCTTGCCGCCGTCTACCAGCGCACATTGGCCAGGATCGGCATCGCCGTCTCGATCCGCACGCTGGAGGCCGACCAGATCCAGATGCGCAAGCAGCGCTTCAATTTCGACGTGCTGATCGGCGCCACCGGCTTCCTCGGATCGCTGTCGCCGGGCATCGAGCAGACTTTCCGCTGGGGCTCGGAATCGGCCAATGTCGAGGGCTCGTTCAACCTTGCGGGGGTGGCGGACCCGGCCATCGACGCGACGATGCAGGCCATGCTCAACGCCCGCGACAAGGACGACTACGTCGCCGCGGTCAGGGCGCTCGACCGGCTGCTGATCTCGGGCGCCTACATGGTGCCGATGCAGTACAATCCAAAACAGTATCTCGCCTACTGGACCTATCTGGAACACCCGGCCGAAACGTCGCTCTACGGCTACCAGTTGCCGACATGGTGGCGGAAGCCTAACTGAAGGTACGAGCACCCAACTGAAACCGGGAGACATTCGATGAGCGAACGGCAGTCCGTAACCGTCGACGTGGTGTCCGACGTCGTCTGTCCCTGGTGCTATGTCGGCCAGAAGCGTCTGGAAAGCGCGATCGCCGGCCTGGCCGACATCGACGTCACGGTGAACTGGCGGCCGTTCCAGCTCGACCCCACCGTTCCGCCGGAAGGCACGGATCGCAGGCAATACATGCTGGCGAAGTTCGGCAGCGAGGAGCGCATCCGCCAGATCCACCAGCGCATCGAGCCGCTGGGCGAGGCCGAGGGCATATCCTTCGCCTTCGACGCCATAAAGGTGGCGCCCAACACCCTCGACGCGCACCGCCTCATCCGCTGGGCCGCCAGCGGCGCGCCGGACGCGCAGAACCGCCTCGTCAAGCGGCTGTTCGCCCTTTATTTCGAGGAAGGCGGCAACATCGGCGACCACGCCGTGCTGGTGCAGGCCGCACGCGAGGCCGGCATGGACGCCGCCGTCGTCGAAGCGATGCTGGCCACCGACGCCGACCGCGAGGCTGTGGAGACGGAGGTGGCGACGGCTTCGAGTATGGGCATCACCGGCGTGCCCTGCTTCCTGCTCGACAGCCGCTATGCGGTGATGGGCGCGCAGGAGACGGAAACGCTGGTGGATGCGATCAGGCAGGTGGCGGCGGAGAAGGGGAAGGCTTCCCTTGGACAGTCGTCCACGCCATAATGCGGCGATGACGCAGCTTTTCGACCGCGCGGTAGAGGCCGCCCGCAATCTCCCTGCATCGGTTCAGGACGACATTGCCCGCCTTGTCCTCGAGTTGGCCGGCGAAGAACAACCGCCAGTTCAGCTCACGGCCGAGGAAGAGGCATCCCTGTCCGAATCGCTGGCGCAAGCCGCTCGCCGTGAATTCGCGAGCGAGGACGAGGTACGCGCCATCTGGGCGAAATGCGGGCTGTGAGGCTTCGCTACACACCAAGAGCAGCCGCCGAACTCGTCCGCATTCTCGCCTACATAGATAAACAATCGCCCCAAGGCGCGCGACGCGTATAGCGGCGTATTCAAGTGATCCTCGACCTTCTGGTCCAGCAGCCTCACAGCGGGCGACGGACAACCAATCGTCACCTGCGACGCATCGCAGCGACGCCCTACCCCTATCTCATCTTCTACGAAGTGACGGATCAGGAAGTCATTATAGTCGGCGTGCGGCATGGCGCCCGCGAGCCGAAATCCATGCCGCGGTGACGGCAGACGCTTGTCCGTGCTGCCCGGTGACGAGCCGTCCCGGCAACTCATGCCAGGCTCGCTCCTGGCTGCCATTGTCAGTATTTGTCAGGATTATTTTCCCCGAGTTTATCCCCGCCCCTCCCTGCCGGAGCGATACTTTCGCCGCCCGTGCTGGAAAGGAGCGGCAATGGACTGGACCGTGGCAATCGAGAGAAATCGCGAGGCGCTGAAGCGTATCCTCGCCATGCTCATCGCCATGGCCGGGTTGGACTCCAGGGAACTCGGGGGACAGTTCACTTTCTTTCGGCGGAAAGGCGGCAGCGGTGAAGAGGTGGCGCGGGCCGAAAAAAGTGAACTGTCCCCCGCACTGTCCCCTTCCCTTACCCTGCCGCGCCGCCTCCACCGGGCCGTGGTCAAATTGCTGCATCCGGCCGAGGCGGCGGTGCGGCGGCTGATCATCGTGGCGGCGCGCGGCCTGGTTGTGACCTTGCCGGCGCCGTGCCCCAGCAAGCCGAGGCCGGCGATGCCGCGCAAGGCCGGCCGTCCCGGCATGCCGCCGCCTGCGCAAAACCCCGCACGGCGCGTCCCATCGCTGCCCCTGCTCGATCCGCTGCGCATGCCCCGGCCCTGGAGCGGCCGTGCCTGGTGGGTCCCCAGGAGCGTGCCGCGCATCTCCTTTCCCGGCTACAGCGAGCCGTTCCGCATCCCGCCGCCGCCGTCGCCTGACGACCCCGTGAGCGCGACGCGCCTCGTCCTGCGGCTGCAGGCGCTGGCCGCCGCGCTCGACGACCTGCCGGGCCAGGCGAGACGTTTCGCCCGCTGGCGGGCGCGCCATGACGCCGCCCTCGCGCAGGAGCGGGAAACCGGCACGCGCCGGCTTCGCCGGACAAGGCCGCTGAAGCCCGGCCGGCCGCCGGGCTGGCGGCGAAAGCCCGACCACGAGGTGCGCGAGGTGCTGAACGAACTGCACGGGCTTGCCTTCGACGCCTTGCAGCGCCCCGACACGTCGTGACGGCACCTCGGCCGGGCCCGAGAAGCTAAGCATAAGCGGCCGGCGCGGATTTTTTCGCGGTCTGGCGGCGATAGGTGCTGTCCGGCAGTGCCGTTTCGCTTGGCGAAGCCGGCAAACCTGCCTGATAACAATCGGCCTTCGGCCGGATGCCGCCGACCCGAGTCTTGACTTCAATGCCCGCGAGCCGCGTCAGGCCGCCTTCGTCGCCAGCCGCGCCAGCTGCGTCATCACCACGGCCGAGCCGGCGAGACGCTTGTCGGCGTTCGGCCAGTCGCGGATGAAGACGACGCTCTGGTCCGGCCGGATCTTCGCCATCGAGCCCTGCTCGCCGATATAGCGCACCAGACCGGCCGGATCGGCGAATTCGCGCTTGCGGAAATGGATGACCACGCCCTTCGGCCCGGCGTCCAGCTTCTCGACATTGGCTTTCCGGCACAGGCCCTTGATGAAGACGATCTTCATCAGGTGCTCGACCTCCTGCGGCAGCGGCCCGAAACGGTCGATCAGCTCGGCGGCGAAGCCGTCGATTTCTTCCGGCGTGTCGAGATCGGCCAGGCGGCGGTAGAGCGCCAGCCTGAGCTGCAGGTCCGGAACGTAGCCTTCCGGGATCATCACAGCCGTGCCGATGGCGATCTGCGGCGACCAGTCGCCGTCCGACACCTCGCCGGTGCCGCGGATCTCCGCCACCGCCTCCTCAAGCATCTGCTGGTAGAGCTCGAAGCCGACCTCCTTGATGTGGCCGGACTGCTCCTCGCCCAGCAGATTGCCGGCGCCGCGGATGTCGAGATCGTGGCTGGCGAGCTGAAAGCCGGCGCCGAGCGTGTCGAGCGATTGCAGCACCTTAAGCCTCCGATCGGCGGTGTCTGTGAGCTTCCGGTTGGCCGGCAGCGTGAACAGCGCATAGGCCCGCGTCTTGGAGCGTCCGACGCGGCCGCGCAGCTGGTAGAGCTGGGAGAGGCCGAACATGTCGGCGCGGTGCACGATCAGCGTGTTGGCGGTCGGGATGTCCAGCCCGGATTCGACGATGGTGGTGGACAGGAGCACGTCGTACTGGCCGTCGTAGAAGGCGTTCATGATGTCGTCGAGCTCGCCCGGCGGCATCTGGCCGTGGGCGGTGGCGACCTTCAGCTCCGGCACCGACGAATGCAGGAACTCGCGGATTTCGGGAAGATCGGAAATGCGCGGCACGACATAAAAACTCTGGCCGCCGCGATAGCGCTCGCGCAGCAGCGTCTCGCGGATGACAAGCGGGTCGAAGGGCGAGATGAAGGTGCGCACCGCCAGCCGGTCGACCGGCGGCGTAGCGATCAGCGACAGCTCGCGCACGCCGGTGAGCGCCAGCTGCAATGTGCGCGGGATCGGCGTGGCCGACAGCGTCAGCACATGCACGTCGCTCTTGAGCTCCTTCAGCCGCTCCTTGTGCTTGACGCCGAAATGCTGCTCCTCGTCGATGATCAGCAGGCCGAGCCGCTTGAAGCTGATCGACGAGCCGAGCAGGGCATGCGTGCCGACGACGATGTCGACGCTGCCGTCGGCGATGCCCTTCTTGGTCTCGGCCAGCTCCTTGGCCGGAACCATGCGCGACGCCTGGCGGATGACCAGCGGCAGGCCGGAGAAGCGCTGCGTGAAGGTCTTGAAATGCTGGCGCGACAAAAGCGTGGTCGGCACGACCACCGCCACCTGGAATCCCTCCATTGCGGCGAGGAATGCTGCACGCAGCGCCACTTCCGTCTTGCCGAAGCCGACGTCGCCGCAGATCAGCCGGTCCATCGGCTTGCCGGCGGCAAGGTCGTCCATGACGGCGTCGATGGCGCGCTGCTGGTCGTCGGTCTCCTCATAGGGGAAGCGGGCGGCGAACTCGCTATAGACGCCGGCCGGTGGGTTAAAGGCGGGCGCGCCGCGCATCTGCCGCTCGGCGGCCAGCCGGATCAGCTGGCCGGCCATCTCCAGCAGCCGGCGCTTCAGTTTCGCCTTGCGCGCCTGCCAGGCGCCGCCGCCGAGCTTGTCGAGGGCAGCCTCGGAGCCGTCCGAGCCGTAGCGGGACAGAAGCTCGATGTTCTCGACCGGCAGGAACAGCCGGTCGTCGCCGGCATAATGCAGCTCCAGGCAGTCATGCGGCGCGCCGAGCGCCTCGATGGTCTTCAGGCCGACGAAGCGGCCGATGCCGTGCTGGCTGTGCACGACGATGTCGCCCGCCGACAACGACGAGGCTTCCGCTATGAAGTCGGCGGCCTTCCTGCGTTTGTGCCGGCGGACAAGGCGGTCGCCCAGAATGTCCTGCTCGGCGATGACGGCAAAGGCATCGGTCTCGAAGCCGGATTCGAGCGGCAGGACCGTCAGGCCCGCCTGCCCGGCCGAGAGCTTTTCGACCTCGGCCAGCGTCGCCACCGGCTTCAGATTGCCGAGCCCATGCTCGCCCAGAATTTGCGCCAGCCGGTCGCGCGAGCCTTCCGTCCATCCAGCGACGACGACCTTGCGCCGGCCGGCGCGCAGCGCGGCGATGTGATCGACGGCCGCCTGGAAGACGTTGGCGTTGGGATCGGCGCGCTCAAGCTCGAAGCCGCGGCCCTGCCGCGCGCCGGCATGCAGAACCTGGCGGCCGCCGGCGTCCGGCGCGGCGAAGGGCGTGAACTCCGCCGACAGCCGGTCGGGCAAGGCGGCGGCGATGTCGTCGGGCGTCAGATACATCAGCGCCGGCGGCACCGGGCGGTAGGGCACGGCGTCTTTCATCGCCCCGGCGACTTGGCCGTGGCGGGCCTGGTAATAGTCCTCGATCAAGGTATGGCGCTCGCCGATCGCCTCGCGCGCCAGATGGTCGAAGACGAAGGGCGCGTCCGGCACATAGTCGAACAGCGTCTCCAGGCGATCGTAGAAGAAGGGCAGCCAGTGCTCCATGCCGGCGAAGCGGCGGCCCTCGCTGACGGCCGCATAAAGCGCGTCGTCGCGGTTCGGCGCGCCGAAGGCCTCGATATAGCTGCGGCGGAAGCGGCTGATGGTCTCGGCCGTCAGCGCCACCTCGCTCATCGCCTGCAGCACGATCTCGGTGCGCTGGCCGGTGGTGCGCTGGGTGGCGACGTCGAAGGCGCGGATCGAATCCAGCGTGTCGCCGAAGAAGTCGAGGCGCAGCGCGTCGGGCGCGCCGGGCGCGAACAGGTCGAGGATGCCGCCGCGGACCGCATATTCGCCGACTTCTCGGACGGTGGCGACACGGTCGAAGCCCGACGTCTCCAGCCGCTCGATCAGCGCCTTCATGTCGACCTGGTTGCCGGTCCTGGCGCGGAACGTCTGCGCTTCGACGACGGCGCGAGGCGGCATGCGCTGCACCAGCGCGTTGGCCGTCGTCAGGATCACGGCGCGGTGCGGGCTCTTGGCAAGTGCGGCCATGGCGGTCATCGCCTCGACACGGCGCGCCGTCGCATCGGCTCCGGGCGAGACGCGGTCGTAGGGCAGGCAGTCCCAGGCCGGGAATTCCAGCACCGGCAGGTCCGGCGCGGCAAAGGTAAGCGCATCGGCGATCATCGGCAGGCGTTGGCCGTCGCGCGCCACGAAGACGACGGGACCGTCCGGCGCGGCTTCCGCCGACAGGGTGGCGAGGGCGAAGGCCTCAAAACCTTCGGCGACGCCGTCGATCATGACAGCGCCGGTGCGGTCTTTGCGCAGGCCGAGTTTTTCGGTCAGGGGCATGGCTTATCGGAACGTCATCGCCTGGCGAAAGGCGACGATCTTTTGCAGGATTTCGCTTTGGAGCCTGTCCGGCACCGGCTGCTCTCCGGTGATCCACGGCAGGAGCACGGTGTCGGGAATGTCGAGAAGCCCCTCATATTGGTCGAGTTCGGCCTCGGTCAAGGCATGGATGCGGGCATCGGCGAACGAGCCGAGGATCAGGTCGGTCTCGCGCATGCCGCGATGCCATGAGCGGAACAGCAGCTTTCGCCGGCGGGGATCCAGATCGTGGCTGGAGGGTGTGGTTCCGGTCATCGGGGCGCCCTGTGCAGAGCGGCGCATATAGCGTGGATAGACGATGGTGTCAGCCTTGCGCTGTCAGCAGTGAAGCCTAACATCCAGACGGTGAACCGCTTTCGTGTGAATATCGCGCCTTGTCGCACCCCCCTCTGTCCTGCCGGACATCTCCCCCGCAAGGGGGGAGATTGGCCGCGACCGCGCCGCCGCTTTACCCTCCCCCTTGTGGGGAGGGTCGGGCCGCAGGCCCGGGGTGGGGGTCAACAAGGGCATGCTGCCGTCTCCCCCACTCCGATCCGCTTCGCGGATCGACGCTCCCCACCAGGGGGAGGGTGAAGATGCGCCCTTCCCTGCTCGATCCGCTGTTCGTCCCCATCACCTCGCTCGACGGCGTCGGTCCTAAGGTCGGCGCTCTCATCGAGAACGTGGTGCCGGCCGACCTGACTGCACGCCCGGCACGCGCCGGCGACCTTCTCTTCACCTTGCCCAACAGCATCATCGACCGCCGCAACCGGCCGGGCGTGGCTCTGGCGCCGCAGGGTGCCATCGTCACGCTGGAGCTGCGCGTCGACCGGCACCAGCCGCCGCCGCGTGGAAACCGCTCCGTGCCCTACCGCGTCTATGCCTTCGACGAGACGGGCGAGATCGCGCTGACCTTCTTCCACGCCAACGCCGCCTGGCTGGAACGCAGCCTGCCGATCGGCGGGGACGTGGTGGTGAGCGGCCGCATGGACTGGTTCAACGGCCGCCCTTCCATGGTGCATCCCGACCACATCGCGACGGTCGGCCAGACGGAAAACCTGCCGCTGGTCGAGCCGGTCTATCCGCTGACCGCCGGGCTGCATGCCAAGGTGCTGCGCCGCGCCATCGGCCAGGCGCTGGCGCGCCTGCCGGAGCTGCCGGAGTGGCAGGACCCGGACGTGCTCAGGCGTCAGACGTTTCCGAGCTTCGCCGAGGCGCTGCGGCGCATCCACAATCCCGCCGAGCCGATCGATGTCTCGCCGGAGGCGGCGGCGTGGCGGCGGCTCGCCTATGACGAGATCCTTGCCGGCCAGGTGTCGCTGGCGCTGGTGCGCGCCAATGTCCACAAGCGCGCCGGCCGGCCGCTCGTCGGCGACGGCACCCGCATCGCCGCCCTGCGAGCCGCCCTGCCCTACCGGCTCACCGCCTCCCAGGAGCAGGCTCTGGCCGAGATCGATGCCGACATGGCAAAGCCCGACCGCATGCTGAGATTGCTGCAGGGCGACGTCGGCTCCGGCAAGACGGTGGTGGCGCTGCTTGCCATGGCGCGCGCGGTGGAGGCCGGCGGACAGGCGGCGCTGATGGCGCCGACCGAGATTCTAGCGCGCCAGCATCTGACCACCATCGCCCCGCTTGCGGCGAAGGCCGGCCTCAGCGTCGCCGTGCTCACCGGCCGCGAAAAGGGCCGCGAGCGGGCGGCGATCCTCGACGGCTTGGAAAGCGGCGCGATCGACATCGTCGTCGGCACCCATGCGCTGTTCCAGGAGACAGTGCGGTTCCGCGACCTGGCCTTCGCCGTGGTCGACGAGCAGCATCGGTTCGGCGTGCACCAGCGGCTCGCCATCACGGCCAAGGGCGAGGCGCCCGACATGCTGGTGATGACGGCCACTCCGATCCCGCGCACGCTGGTGCTGACCGCCTTCGGCGACATGGACGTGTCGCGGCTGACCGAGAAGCCGGCGGGCCGCCAGCCGATCCGCACGGTCACCCTGCCCTTCGAGCGCTACGACGAGCTGGTCGGCCGCATCGCCGACGCGCTGGCTGAGGGGCAGAAGATCTACTGGATCTGCCCGCTGGTCGAGGAATCGGAGGAGGTCGAGCTGACCTCGGCGGAGGAACGCCACACGGCGCTTCAACGTGAGTTGGATACCGCTGTCGGGCTCGTGCATGGCCGCATGTCGGGCCGCGACAAGGACGAGGCGATGCGCGCCTTCAAGGCGGGCGAGACGCGCGTGCTGGTCGCCACCACGGTGGTCGAGGTCGGCGTCGACGTGCCCGACGCCACCATCATCGTCATCGAGCATGCCGAGCGCTTCGGCCTGGCGCAGCTGCACCAATTGCGCGGCCGGGTCGGGCGCGGATCCAAGGCCTCGACCTGCGTCTTGCTCTACAAGCCGCCGCTCGGCGAGACCGCGACCGGCCGGCTGTCGGTGATGCGCGAGACCGAGGACGGTTTCCGCATCGCCGAGGAGGACTTGAAGCTGCGCGGCGAAGGCGAGTTGCTGGGCACGCGCCAGTCCGGCACGCCGGGCTTTCAGGTGGCGCGGCTGGAATTCCATGCCGATCTGCTGGAGATCGCCCGCGACGACGCCAGGCTGCTGCTCACGCGCGACCCCGGCCTGACCTCGGAACGCGGCGAGGCGGTGCGCGCCCTGCTCTACCTGTTCGGCCGCGACGAGGCGGTGCGGCTGCTGCGCGCCGGCTGACCAGCTACCTGTGCGGCCGGGACGAGCCGGTACGAAGATTCTCCAGTGTCGGGTTGGCGAGCGAGATGTCGATGGGCTCACCCTTGGTTGTGACGACCTTGCGCTTGTATTCGGGCGCCACCAGCCCGGCCGAGACGATCAGCTTGGCGCCGTCCTCGATGCTCATGTCGAGCGTCACGATCTCGGATCTGTGCACATACATCAGGAAGCCGGTGGTCGGGTTGGGCGTGCACGGCATGAACACGGCGACCAGCGGGTCGCCCGGCTTGTCCAGCCTGACGTTGATCTCGGTCTCCTTCTCGCCGGCCACGAACACCAGCGACCAGACCCCGGTGCGCGGATATTCGACCAGGCCGACGGTGCGGAACATCTCGTTCTTGTTGGAGAGAACCGTCTCGAATATCTGCTTCAGCGCGCGGTAGATGCCGCGCACCAGCGGCGTGCGGCCGACCAGCCCCTCGCCGAAACGGATGATCGAGCGGCCGATGATGTTGGCGGTGAGGAAGCCGATCAGCGTGATCAGCACCAGCGCCACGATCAGGCCGACGCCCGGTACCGCGAAGGGCAGGTAGTTATCGGGATTGTAGGCCGAAGGCAGGTAGGGTTTCACCCAGGAATCGACCCAATGGATGAAGCTCCAGGCGAGATAGGCGGTGATCGCCAGCGGCGCGCACACGACCACGCCGGTCAGGAAGTAGTTCCTGATCCGCGTCATGCCGGAAAGGGAGATCGGAGCGTCGCTCATCCGGGGCCCGAGAGTTTGTGAACCGCCGGAATAGAGCATTCCCGAGGCGGCGATACAATCCACAACGCCGCCGCCTCACGAACGTTTCAAGCCGCTATTCGACCGTCACCGACTTGGCGAGGTTGCGCGGCTGGTCGACGTCGGTGCCCATCACCACGGCGGTGAAATAGGCGAGCATCTGGATCGGCAGCGAATAGATGATCGGCGTGATGATCTCCGGCACGTCCGGCAGCACGATGGTCTCCATCGCGTTTATGGTGGCGTGCTCGGCGCCCTTCTTGTCAGTGATCAGGATGATCTTGCCGCCGCGCGCCGCGACCTCCTGCATGTTCGACACGGTTTTTTCGAAGATGCGGTCATGCGGCGCGATCACGATCACCGGCATCTTCTCGTCTATCAGCGCGATCGGCCCGTGCTTGAGCTCGCCCGCCGCATACCCTTCGGCATGGATGTAGCTGATTTCCTTGAGCTTCAGCGCGCCTTCCATCGCCAGCGGATAGTTGGTGTCACGGCCGAGATAGAGCACGTGGCGGTAGCGTGCCAGCTCGTGCGCCACGGCCTCGATCTGGCTTTCCAGCTTGAGCACCTGGCTGGCGTAGCGCGGCGCCTCGGCGAGATGGCGGACAAGGACCCTCTCCTGCTCGGGCGAGATCGTGCCGCGCTCGACGCCGGCGCGCACGGCGAGCGAGGCGAGCACGGAGAGCTGGCAGGTGAACGCCTTCGTCGAGGCGACGCCGATCTCCGGACCGGCCAGGGTCGGCAGCGTCACGTCGGCCTCGCGCGCGATGGTCGAGCCGCGCACGTTGACGATGGCGCCGATCGGGATGCCTTCCCTGCGGCAGTAGCGCAGCGAGGCCAGCGTGTCGGCCGTCTCGCCCGACTGCGAGACGAACAGCGCGGCGCTGTTCTTCGACAGCGGCATCTCGCGGTAGCGGAATTCCGAGGCGATGTCGGCGTCGACCGGCAGACGGGCCAGCCGCTCGAACCAGTACTTGCCGATCGAGCTGGCGAGGAAGGCGGTGCCGCAGGCCGACAACGCGATTCGGTCGAGGTTCTTGAACTCGAACGGCAGGTCGAGCGCGCGCGTGGTTCCCTCGACGAAGTCGAGATAGTGGGCCAGCGTATGCGAGATCACCTCCGGCTGCTCATGGATCTCCTTCTCCATGAAGTGCCGGTGGTTGCCCTTGTCGACGAGAAAACTGGTCCCGAGCGATTGCTGGCGGTCGCGCCGCACCTCGTTGCGGTCCATGTCGAAGATGGTGACCTTGTCGCGGCGCAGCACCGCCCAGTCGCCGTCCTCCAGATAGGTGATGGCGTTGGTGAAGGGGGCAAGCGCGATGGCGTCCGAGCCGAGGAACATCTCGCCCTCGCCATGCCCGACCGCCAGCGGCGGGCCGTTGCGCGCGCCGATGATCAGGTCCTCGTCGTCGCTGAACATGATGGCAAGGGCGAAGGCGCCCTCCAGCCGCCTGAGGGCGCGATAGGCGGCCTCGACCGAATTGGCGCCGCGAGCGATCTCGCGGGCTATCAGATGCGCCACGACCTCGGTGTCGGTCTGCGAATGGAAGACGTAGCCGTCGGCCATCAGCTCGGCGCGCAGCTCGGCGAAATTCTCGATGATGCCGTTGTGGACGATCGCCACGCCGTTGGAGAAATGCGGATGCGCGTTGGCCTCGTTGGGCACGCCGTGGGTGGCCCAGCGCGTGTGGCCGATGCCGATTCGCCCGCCCAGCGGCTCCTCGCCGAGCCGGCGCTCCAGATTGATCAGCTTGCCCTGCGAGCGCCGCCGCGCCAGCGTCCCGCCCTCGATGGTGGCGACGCCGGCCGAATCATAGCCGCGATATTCCAGGCGCTTCAGCGCATCGACGATCAGCGGCGCGACCGGCGACTGGCCGACGATTCCGACAATGCCACACATGAGAAAACCCCCGATCTACTTAAAATAGCTTCCGCTTTCCTTAGAAGAAGCTGTCCGGCGGATGATAATCAATTTCGGTGTCAGATGATGACAGCGAGCTGTCGGCACAAGTCTATTGGGCAGGACCTTCCAAACCGTTATCGTTGGCCGGCTATTTTTTGGTCGAGGCCAGACGCTCGCGCAGCCGGCGTCCGCGTTCCGGCAGGTTCTTCTGGCGGGCCCGCCCGAACGCCAGCGCGTCCGCCGGGACGTCTTCGGTGATGACGCTGCCGGCAGCGACGTTGGCGCCCTCGCCGATGCTGACCGGGGCGACCAGCGCCGAATTGGAACCGATGAAGGCGCCCCGGCCGATATCCGTGAAAGCCTTGTTGAAGCCGTCATAGTTGCAGGTGATGACGCCGGCGCCGACATTCGCCCCGGCGCCGACGCGCGCATCGCCGACATAGGCCAGGTGGTTGACCTTGGCGCCGGCCTCGATATTGGCCTTCTTGATCTCGCAGAAATTGCCGACCTTCACCCCTTCCGCGAGCGTGGCGCCGGGCCGCAGCCGCGCGAACGGCCCGACATGACTGCCGGGGCCGATGTCGGCGCCGTCGATATGGCTGAAGGCATGGATGACCGTGCCGCCCGCCACCCTGACGCCCGGACCGAAGAAGACGTTCGGCTCGACATAGGCGTCGGCGGCGATCTCGGTGTCGTGGGAGAAATAGACGGTGTCGGGCGCCACCAGCGTCACCCCCGCCAGCATCGCCTCGCGGCGGCGGCGGCGTTGCCATACCGCCTCGGCTTCGGCCAGCTCGGCCAGCGTGTTGACGCCGAGCGTGCTTTCGAACGGCGTCTCGATGGCGACCGCCTTCAGCCCCGCCCGGTTCGCGAGCGCGACGATGTCGGTGAGGTAGAATTCGCCCTTGGCGTTGTCGTTGCCGATCCCGTCGAGCAGGCTGAGCGCATGCGCCCCGGAAATCGCGATCAGGCCGCTGTTGCAGAAGGTGATCAGCTTTTCGGCCGGCGAGCAGTCCTTTTCCTCGCGGATGGCGACCAGCGCGTCGCCGTCCTCGATCAGCCGGCCGTAGCCGGTCGGCCGGTCGGTGCGGAAACCCAGCACCGCCACCGCAAACCCTTCCGCCAGCCTGGCGCGCGCCAGCATCAGCGCGCCGGCATCGATCAGCGGGGTGTCGGAAAACATCACCAGCACGTCGTCGAAGCCGCGCGCGATGGCCTCGCGGGCGGCAAGCACCGCATGCGCGGTGCCGAGGCGCGGCTCCTGCACGAATATTTCGGCCCCGGCGGCGAAGGAAGCGGCCGCCTTGCGCACCGCATCCGAATCGTGGCCGACCACGACCGCCATCTGCTCGGCCCCTGCCTGCTCGGCCGTCTTCAGCACATGCGCCAGCATCGGCAGGCCGGCGATCCTGTGCAGCACTTTTGGCGTGCTGCTCTTCATCCGGGTGCCCTCACCGGCTGCGAGGACGATCGACAGGCAGCTTCTCGACGACATTCTTGGTTTCCTGGCGGGACGGCGGAAAGGATTCGAGGCGCGCCCTTCTAGCATCGCCGGCGCCGGCTTCCAACGCCCGCTCCGGTCACCGTTTTTTACAACGGATACAAAGCAGGCTTGATGACGGCCGCGAAGGCCGCTTCAGCCGAGCCTGCCGAGCGCCGGAAACGTCTCGAGCAGCCAGTAGGACATCGTCTGCACGCCGCCGGTCATGAACAGCACGCCGGCAACGACCAGCAGCGCGCCGATCGCCTTCTCGACACGCCCGAGATGGACGCGGAAGCGCCCGAGGAAGCGCATGAATGCGCCCGAAAACAGCGCGGCGACGAGGAAGGGGATGCCGAGACCGAGCGAATAGGCGGCGAGCAGCAGCGCCCCGTCGCTGACCGTGGCGCTGCCGCCGGCCAGCGTCAGGATCGGTCCGAGCACCGGGCCGATGCAGGGCGTCCAGCCGAAGGCGAAGGCGAGGCCCATGACATAGGCGGCCGCAGCGCTCGCCGGCTTGCCGCGCGTCTGGAAGCGCGCCTCGCGCGACAGGAAGGGAATCCTGATCAGGCCGAGAAAATTGAGCCCCATCAGGATGATGACGAGGCCGGCGGCGATCGCCAGCGGCTCCTGCCAGACCCTGAGCAGCCGGCCGATGCTGGAGGCGCCGGCGCCGAGCGCCACGAACACGGTGGAGAAGCCGAGCACGAAGGCGACTGCCGTGAATGCCAGCCGGCGACGCGCCGGCGTCGGCGCGGCAACCTGGGCATCGCTGCGGAAATCCTCGACCGACACGCCGGCCATGTAGCAGAGGTAGGGCGGCACCAGCGGCAGCACGCAGGGCGACAGGAACGAGATCGCGCCCGCGCCCACCGCCGTCAGGTAGCCGACATCGACCGCCATGTTTCCGTATCCCGTTCGACCGCCCGCATATAGACAAGGAGCGCGCCCGGCTCCAATCACCTTGCCGTGGCGGATCGTCGCCATGCTACGCGGATGAGGATTACCGAAAACCGCATTTTTTGCGATTGACCGCCCAAGCGGCTGTCCCTATGGTCCGCCGCACTTTCGGGGGCGCCGCGCGCGCCCCGTGGGAGCGCATAGCTCAGCCGGTAGAGCAACTGACTTTTAATCAGTAGGTCCAGGGTTCGAGTCCCTGTGCGCTCACCAATGAATTCAACTCTGCCGAACGAAGGCACTGGCTGGTCGCCGGGGACGCCCTGCCAAGGAGCGGTACGGCGCGCGCGCCGAAAATCCCTCTATCGGAAGCGAACCCGTTCACCCGCTGATCCGTCCGTGCGGCACGCCGTACATCAGCCGGCCGAACCCGTCGCCCGAGACGTGCACGAGCGTGCGGTGGTCGCCGCCCTCGAACCAGACGTCGTCTCGGCGCTCCAGCCGGTCGTCGACCACGCATGGCACCCGGTAGGGCGCGCCGAAGATCGGCACGGCGCCGGTGTCGCAATCCGGGAACAGCGCGCTCGCCTCGTCCTCGTTGGCGAGTTCGACGGGCTCGCCGACCAGGGCGGAGACCTTGTCGAGGTCGACATGGCGCGAAGCCGGAACCACCGCCAGCAGGTAGCTGCCGTCCCATCTCAGCACGACGCCCTTGGCCAGCGCCCCGCCGGGCACGTGGCTGGCCTGCGCCGTCATCGCCGACGACCCGGTCTTGCTGTGACGCCCGACGTCGTAAGGGACGTGGTTGTCTTCCAGATATTCCTGCATGGTAAGCGCGATACCCATCGCCGTCTCCTTTCGCGTCGCTGCCGTGGCGACCGGCGCGGGACAAGCGGCGGGAGGTTTGGCGCGCCTGCGGAGCGACAACCGCGGCGCGCCGGTGACCGGCTCCTCGCCACACCGCCGGCTGGTCGCGTGGCCAGCCCTGTCGGCCGACCCATCCGAGAGCGAAGAGTACACCCGCGGGCCGATGCAGGCCAGCGGAATGCGCGAATCAGCCGACCTTGGCCCGCAACGCCGCGTGAAACGCGAGATGCTTCGGCAGATCCGCTCAGCCCGGCGGCGGGCCCTGCTCGTATTGCGGCAGGCCGTCGTCGATCCTCACCCAGGGCTGCCTGGAGGCGGTGAAGATGTGCATCTGCGGCCTGAACAGCGACGGGTCGTCGAGCGAGCCGCTGGTGATGCCCAGAATGCCGGCGGCGTCGCGGCGCGAGAAGATGGTGGTGCCGCAGTTGGCGCAGAAACCGCGCTTCAAGTCGGGCGAGGAATGCACGGTCGCCACCAGCCCGTCGAAGGCGACATCCTCGATGCGGAACAGCAGGCGGGCGTTGAATGCGGCGCCGATCGCCTTCTGACAGAGCCGGCAGTGGCAGACGCGCTGGTTGATCGGCGCCGCCTCAGCGCAATAGCGCACCGCGCCGCACAGACACCCGCCTTCATATCTCGCCATCCCCGCCACCTACCGCCGTATTGCGGCGACAGGATAGCGTTTCCCGTGGAGGCGGGGAACCGCATTCTGGCGCGCAGGTCTCCGCGATCGCTAGATGGGTACCAACTGCAAGCCGTCGATGGAACGGCTGCGACAGCGGATGTCACTGCCCCTCCTTCACCAGTTCGTCCCAGCTCTTCACCCTGGTCTCGCCGTCGAGAAATGGCCGGACCGTTGTCGCCAGCTCGGGAGCGAAGAAGACGTCGTAGTGGGTGCGGTTGGGGATGATCGCCAGCCGGTTCTGCGACATGGTCTCGCGCATCCAGCCGGCGTCTTTCAGGCCGCCGCCGAGCAGCTGGTAGAATTTCACGATGTGCTCGGGCCGGTACATGTCGCTGTCGCCATAGACCAGCATGACGGGCATCTTCAGCGTCTTCACGTCCTCCGACCAGTCATAGGGCTTGCGCATATACTCGCCCATGCGGTCGAGCAGCCTTGGAAAATCCTCCGGCTTCGGCGCGATCGCGACGTAGGACTGGTACATCGGCGTGTCCTTCATCATATCGGCCATCGCGGCGCCGACGGCGGCCTGCTGCGGCAGCATCTCCGGATAAAAACCGTCCTGCGCAAAACCGGCCGAGACAACAGCCAGGCGCCGCACCAGATCGGGGTGCTGAACCGCGAGCCGCAAGCCGGCGCCGCCGCCGAAGGAATAGCCGAGCACGTCGACCTTGTCGTAGCCGAGCTCCCTGACGATCACCGCCAGGTCGTCGCCGATGGCTTTCAAGTCGATCGGCCGGTCGCCCAGCGTGGTGCGGCCATGGCCCTGCAGGTCGACGCCGATGACGGTGCGGCCTTGCGCCAGGGCCGGCAGCACGGGTCCGAACATGCCGGTCGAGCCCAGCCCGCCATGCAGCAGCAGCAGCGGCTCGCCCGCGCCATGCACTTCGTAATAATAGTCGATGCCGTTCACCGCGATGCGGCCGCTCCTGGCCGGCGCCGGCGCGGTCACCGTTTCAGCCTGCTGCGCCTTGGCTTCCTCGGCGGCCGCGACGGCCGGCATGGCCAGCACGGCCGCGGCCGAGGCGAAAAGGGCGATCAGGGTGGACTTCAGCATGTCTGGCTCCTCGGAATGGGCTGTCGTTCTCGTGATGTCCCGAGGACGCGCGGATAGGCCTGGTGCCGACATGGGTTGGCAAAAAACTTCGCCCCGTGATGCCGATGTTCTTGCGCATCTCGGATTTGGCTGTGCCTCCCCAACCATCCGGGTGCGTCTTCACCGGCTTTGGCTTCGGGACGTCGAAGTCGATCAACAAATCCCACACCACCCGGACCGAAAGCCCGGCGCGTTCCGCCATCGGCGCCGGGGCCGGACAGTCCGGTCAATGCCGGCGCGCCTGCACCAAATAGGCGTTGATCTCGGTCTCGCCGAGCCACTTCGCCGCCTCCAGCCGGTGCAGGCCCTCGACCAAAATGTGCCGCTTGCCGTCATGGCGCACCTGGATCGGCACCTTCAGGCCGTTTTCTAGGATGTCCTCGGCGAGCAGCCGCACCGTCTGCGGGTGGAGCGTCTTGCGCCGTCCCACCGGCACGTAGATGTCGTCGACGGGAACTTTGTGGATTCGCAGCATCGTCTACCTCCCGCACGGGCATCACCCGCGACAGGATAGAGGGATCGCCGTGCTTAGCAAGGAAGCCGGGCGCCCGCCCGGGGGACGGCCGCCGGCTTCGGGCCGATCTCCGGAACCGCCACGGCGGCGAACAGCGCGCGCAGCCGCAGACCTTGCGGGCCGAGCGGAGCCCGCCGGTCGATCAGCCCGATCTGCCGCAGCGCCGCGGCTTCCAGATCGGCGCCGCGCGGAAGAGAGACCAGCCATTCCATGAAGACGTCCTCGGGTTCCGGCAGTGGTGCCGACCGGAGCGCACGGCCAAATATTTCGCCCGCGCTCACGCCTCGATCTCCAGGGCCGACAGCGGCCTGGAGCAGCAGGCGAGGATAAAACCTTCTGCGATCTCGTCGTCGAGGATGCCGCCATTGTGCTGCATCTCGACCTCGCCCGACACCTTCCTGACCCGGCAGGTGCCACACAGGCCAAACTCGCAGGCGGCGGCGATGCGCACGCCGGCGGCGCGGGCTGCCTGCAGCACCGTCTGGCCGGACAGGCACCGGCCCTCCACCCCGGAGACGCTGAAGCGGACGGGTATCGAGGCCCCCGCCTCGCCTTCCGAAGCGCCTTCGGCCGTGTCGGCGAAGGGCGCCGGCAGGGCTTCGACCGGTGGCGCGCCAAAACTCTCCTGATGATAGCGGGCCATGTCGAAGCCGGCGGCTTCCAGCATGTCGCGCACCGCGCGCATGAACGGCTCGGGGCCGCAGCAGAACACCTCGCGCTCGCGGAAGTCGGGCGAAAGCAGCGGCAGCCGCACCGCGTCGATGCGGCCCATATGGCCGAACCAGCTCTCGCGGCTGGAGCGCTCCTCGATGAGGAAGCCGAGCGACAGGCCCGGCATGCGGCCGCCGAGCAGCTCCAGCTCCTTCCGAAAAATGATCTCCTCCGGCCGCCTGGCGCAGTTGACGAAGGCGACGTCGGTCCATGGGGCGCAGTCGTTCAGCCAGCGCAGCATCGACATCATCGGGGTGACGCCAGAGCCGGCTGAGATGAACAGATATTTCGCCGCCGGATGGTTGTGGTGCGAAAAATCCCCGACGGGACCGAAGGCCCTGACGCGCATGCCGGGGAGGAAATGGTCGAACATCCAGCGCGTGCCGACGCTGCCCGCCTGCGCCTTGACCGTGACGGCGATCGAGAACGGCCGCGACGGCGACGACGACAGCGTATAGGTGCGCATCAGCGGGCCGTCCGGCGCCGGCAGCTCCAGCGTCACGAACTGGCCGGGCTTGTAGCGGAACCAGGTCTGCGCGTCGGAGCGGAAGGTGAAGGTCTTGACGTCCGGCGCCTCGTCGGTGACGGCGACCACCTCCAGCACCTGCAGCCGGTCGTTCCACGGCGCCATCTCGTCGAGGTGGCGGTAGAGGCCGAGATCGGTCATGGCGTTCATCTCCCCCTCCCGTCAGGCGACGCTGCGCAGCGCCGGCTTGCCGCCCTCGGCCAGCCGCGGCTCGATGAAGCGCGCGTACCAGTCGACGAACTGGATGACGCCGCCCTCGTGCAGCTCGGAATACGGCCCCGGCTCGTAGGCCGGCGATTTGATGCCGAAGGCGTTCTCCTCGACGATGCGGCGGTCCTGGTCGTTGGTCTCGGTCCACACATGGATGAGTTCGGCCAGGTCGTAGTCGACGCCCTCGACCGCGTCCTTGTGCACCAGCCATTTGGTGGTGACCGCCGTTTCCGTGGCGTTGATCGGCAGCACCCGGAAGGTGACGGCGTGGTCGCCGAGAATGTGGTTCCAGGTCGTCGGGTAGTGATAGAGCATCAGCGTGCCGATGCGCTCGACCGCCACCTGCGCGGACAGGCTCTTCCTCACCGCCCGCTTGCCGGTCATGGTGTAGCTGACGGCGTCGCGCAGCAGCGGCGCGCGGGTGGCCCGGTACTGACCGGCGGCGTCGATGCGGAAGCGCGCCGGCAGGCCGGCCGCCTCGCATTTCGCCCAATGATCCAGCATCTCCGGGTCGCTCTCGGCGCCGTTGACGCCGGTGACCGTCGGGGCTTCCGGAAAGGTCTTGCACAGCTCCGGATGGTTGCCGGCGCAGTGATAGCACTCGCGGTTGTTCTCCCAGACGAGCTTCCAATTGCCTTTTTCGACGATGGTCGATTCGTGGGCGATCTTCGCCTCGGTCAGCCGGTGCGGCGCGAAATAGGGCTGCATCAGCGCCCGGAACGGCGCAAAATCGGCAGGCTCGTCGGCGAGGCAGATGAAGACGTAGCCGCCGACGCTTTCGCAGGCGACCGGCTTGAGGCCGAAAGCGCCCTTGTCGAAACCCTCGGCCATCTGGCGCGCGAACAGCAGTTTTCCGTCGAGGTCGTAGGTCCACTGGTGGTAGGGGCAGACGAGCCGCGCCGACATGCCGCGCTCGGCGTTGCAGACGCGGCTGCCGCGATGGCGGCAGGAATTGTGGAAGGCGCGGATGCGCCCCTCGCGGTCACGCACGATCACCACCGGATAGTCGCCGACCTGCACGGTGAAGAAGCTGCCCGGCTTGGCGATCTCGCAGTCGTGGCCGACGAACAGCCAGTCGCGATACCAGACCAGCTCCATGTCCAGCCTGAAGAAGTCCGGGTCGATGTAGAAGGGCTGCTCCAGGCTGAAGCCGTCGCGACGGCGTCGGATCATCCTCAGCATTTCGGTGCGTGCGTCCATGTCCTGTCCTCACGGTGCAAGGACTGAACTGGTGGTGATGAAGGAGGATCGGCGACGGCAGTCGGGTTGCGACCGGCCGAGCGCTTCCGCCTCTTGACCGCCCACCGCGATCAGTCGGGTTCCGATGCTTCAAGGCTGGTTTCCGGGCTCCGAAGCTGGCCTTGGCAGGCCCGTCCCGACACCTTCCCGGGCCTTTGCCCAGTGGTCTCCCGTCGAGACGAAAAACTTCGATACCGTTGCGGGGGCAGCGCCGGCATCAAACCGGCTTCCCAATTCTCCCTGCGGCCTGTCGCCGAAGGGCACCTTGAACGGGGATCATCAGACCAGAGGGCGCGGCCGGCGTCCCGCGAGAATGCGACTTCGGCTGCGTCTCCAGCGACGCCGGCGAAATGGCGGGCTTGCTCTCCCGATTTGTTATGTTATTACGTTACTATTCCGGCGAATGCGAATACCTCGCCGGGACGAATGGTCGTTCCTCCCAAGCGATCGTCCGCATCCGGCCCGGGCACTCGGGCCGGATGCATCCCCCAGCTCCGAACGGATCCCAAAAACATGCCCGACGCAGCCAAGCCGACGAAACGCCTTCCCGTCACCGTCCTCTCCGGCTTCCTCGGCGCCGGCAAGACGACGCTGCTCAACCACGTGCTCAACAACCGCGAAGGCCGGCGCGTCGCCGTCATCGTCAACGACATGAGCGAGGTGAACATCGACGCCGCGCTGGTGCGCGACGGCGGCGCGAATCTTTCGCGCACGGAAGAGCAGCTGGTGGAGATGACCAATGGCTGCATCTGCTGCACGCTGCGCGACGACCTTTTGAAGGAGGTGCGCCGGCTGTGCGAGCAAGACCGCTTCGACTATCTGCTGATCGAGGGCACAGGAATCGCCGAGCCTCTGCCGGTCGCCACCACCTTCGATTTCCGCGACGACAACGGCGACAGCCTGTCGGACGTCGCCCGGCTCGACACGATGGTCACGGTCGTCGACGCGGCGAGCCTGCTCAAGGACTACTCCTCGCAGGATTTTCTGCGCGATCGCGGCGAGACGGCCGGCGCCGGGGACGACCGCGCGCTGGTCGATCTTCTGGTGGAGCAGATCGAATTCGCCGACGTGATCGTGCTCAACAAGGTCTCGGAAGCCGCCCCGCACGATCTCGACCTTGCGCGCAAGATCGTCCGCGCGCTCAACCCGGACGCCGCGCTGGTCGAAACCGATTTCGGCAGAGTCGGGCTCGATCAGGTGCTCGACACTGGCCGCTTCGACCTCGAAAAGGCGCAGCAGCATCCGCTGTGGTTCAAGGAGCTGAACGGTTTCGGCGACCACGTCCCGGAGACGGAGGAATACGGCATCCGCTCCTTCGTCTACCGCGCACGCCGGCCTTTCGACCCAGTGAGGCTGAAGGCTTTCGTCAACCGGCCCTGGCCGGGGGTGGTGCGCGCCAAGGGTTTTTTCTGGCTGGCGACCCGTCCGCACCATGTCGGCGAGCTCAGCCAGGCCGGCGCGCTGGTGCGGACGGGCAAGCGCGGACTGTGGTGGGCCGCCGTGCCGAAGGACCAATGGCCCGACCATCCCGAATGGCGCGCCGCGATGCGGCCCTATCTCGATCCGGTATGGGGCGACCGGCGCCAGGAGATCGTCTTCATTGGCTGCGACCCGATGGACGAGAAGGCGATCAGGGCGGAGCTGGACGCCTGCCTCGTCGCCGAAACCGGCTTCATGCCGGCCCGCTGGCGCGACCTGCCCGATCCGTTCCCCTCATGGGAGCGGGCGGCATGATGCTGCGTTTTTTGCGCAAGGTGGCCGGCAGCGCGGCGGCTCGTCCGCCCTGCGCCTGCCATCCAGCCGGCGAGCCGGACGGCGTCCGAGACGACCCGACACAGGAAAGAGAGGGGGACAGGGCGTCGCGCTTCACCTGCGACGAGACTGATGCTTGCCTGCAACCGGATCACCGCAAGCAGGCCGGCGGCTGAGCTGCGTCGCGGTCGGCTCGCGCCGGAATCCGTATCCGTGGCAAAAGCACGGTCTCACGCATCGCAGCGGCGAAGCCAAGCCGGCGAAGAATCGAATATCATCTCGGTCTGAGTTTCGGCTCTCGACCCGAACCGGAAGTTCAATTCAGGCCCAGACTCTGCGTGCGTCGTGCCCGTCTCGCCCGAATGCTCAGCCACCGAACATCGGGCCTTCCGATGCACGGACGTATCTCGCTGACGATCCAGCCGGCCTTCGTGAGTGCGGACCGCAGGGCAGCCTCGCGCCAGTACGTCTCGACGTAGCGCCGAGGCGCCGCAGCGCCGCCGTATGTGGAAACATCCTCGCCATCGCCCTCTCTGACCGAGGCGTGCAGTGGGCTACCGGTCCGGGTCGCCTCGGCAAGCCGTCCAAGCACCGTGCCGAAATCCTCGCGCGCGACGTGAATAAGAGAGGCACAGGCCCAGATTCCGTCGTACGGCATACCGGGACGCTGCGGGTCGGCCAGGTCATCGGTCAGAGGGTCCAACAGGTCGGCCTCGAAGCCGGCCTCGCGGAGCAGTTCGACGAAACCCTTCGAAATGTCGGTGCGCCGGACGCTGATTCCCCGCTTCTCAAGCTCAAGTGCATCTCGCCCGCCGCCGCTTCCAATCTCCAGCACCCTGCCCGAGCCACCCAGCTCGGCCACGAACGCATCGATCTCCGTCGCGACCCATTCGGGCACCGCCGCTGCCTCGGCAGCGTACTCCGCCGCGACCGTATCATAGGACCGCACGGTATCCCGGTCGGTGCTCATCCCGGCGCTCCTCCCTAACCCCATGAACGAGAGGCCCGTTGTGCCCCTCGCACTTTGGCTGTTGGCGACATCGCGGGCGATCTGCTTCCTACATAGCAGAAATTTGATCCGAGACCCTGCCAAGAATCGGTCGTATCTGATGGCTGCCGAAAGCGGAATGCGTGAATGCGGGGTCGTTCGCCGCGGAACGCGCCAGCCTGCGCGCGCTTCTCAGGCACGTCACGGCACGCTCGATGCCCGGAAGTCGCCCGGTCCTATTCCGCGGCCGCGGCGACCGGTCCCGGCACGTAGTTGAGGATCGGCCCGAGCCAGCGCTCGACCTCGGCCACGCCCATGTCCTTGCGGGCGGCGTAGTCCTCGACCTGGTCGCGCTCGACCTTGGCGACGCCGAAATAGTAGCTCTCGGGATGCGACAGGTAGATGCCGGAGACCGACGAGCCCGGCCACATCGCCATGCTCTCGGTCAGGCTGACGCCGGCGTTCTTCTCGGCGTCGAGCAGCCGGAACAGCGTGACCTTCTCCGTGTGGTCGGGCTGGGCGGGATAGCCCGGCGCCGGCCGGATGCCCTGATAACCCTCGCCGATCAGCTCGTCGGACGAAAAATCCTCCTGCGCGGCATAGCCCCAGAACTCCTTGCGTACCTTCTCGTGCATGCGCTCGGCGAAGGCTTCCGCGAAACGGTCGGCCAGCGCCTTCACCAGGATGGAGGAATAGTCGTCGTTGGCGCGCTCGAAGCGCTCGGCGATCGCCACCTCCTCGATGCCGGCCGTCACTACGAAGCCGCCGACATAGTCCGGCTTGCCGCTGGCCAGCGGCGCGACGAAGTCGGAGAGCGCCACATTCGCCTTGCCGTCGCGTTTTTGCAGCTGCTGGCGGAGCGTGAAGAAGGTGGCGAGCTCCCGTCCCCTGCCCTCGTCGGCGAACAGCCTGACGTCGTCGCCGACGGCGTTGGCCGACCAGAAGCCGATGACGGCCTTCGGCGCGAACCATTTTTCGTCGATGATCTTCTTCAGCATCGCCTGGGCGTCGTCGAAGAGCTGGCGCGCCGCCGCGCCCTGCTTCTCGTCCTCGAGGATTTTGGGATAACGCCCCTTCAGCTCCCAGGTCTGGAAGAACGGCGTCCAGTCGATGTAGTGCGCCAGCTCGGCAAGGTCCCAGCTCTCGAACACCTTCGTGCCGAGGAAGGACGGCTTCGGCGGCGTGTAGCCCGCCCAGTCGATCCTGTGGGCGTTGGCGCGGGCGCGCGCCAGCGGCAGCCGCTGCTTCTCGCGCTCGGAGCGCTCGTGCGCCTCGGCGACCTTGCGGTACTCGGCCTGAACGGTTCCGACATAGCCGGGCTTCATCTCCGGCGACAGCAGGCTCGACACCACGCCGACGGCGCGGCTGGCGTCGGTGACGTAGACGGCCTGGCCGCGATCGTAGCGCGGATGGATCTTCACCGCTGTATGGACCCGGCTCGTCGTCGCGCCGCCGATCAGCAGCGGGATGTCGAAGCCCTCGCGCTCCATCTCGGAGGCGACATGCACCATCTCGTCGAGCGACGGCGTGATCAGGCCGGAGAGGCCGATCACGTCCACCTTCTCGTCGCGCGCCGTCTGCAGGATTTTCGTCGCCGGCACCATGACGCCGAGGTCGATGATCTCGTAATTGTTGCAGGCGAGCACGACGCCGACGATGTTCTTGCCGATGTCGTGGACGTCGCCCTTCACCGTCGCCATCAGGATTTTTCCGGCGCTCCGGCGCTCCGTTCCGCCATTGGCGGCCTTTTCGGCCTCCATATAAGGCAGCAGCACCGCCACCGCCTGCTTCATCACGCGGGCCGACTTCACCACCTGCGGCAGGAACATTTTTCCCGACCCGAACAGGTCGCCGACGACGTTCATGCCGGCCATCAGCGGTCCTTCGATGACGTGCAGCGGGCGTTCCGCCTTTTGCCGCGCCTCCTCGGTGTCGGCCTCGATGAACTCGGTGATGCCGTTGACGAGCGCGTGCTCCAGCCGCTTCTCGACCGACCGTTCGCGCCAGGCGAGATCTTTCTCCTTCGCCTGTCCGCCGCCGGCACCCTTGAAGCGCTCGGCGATCTCCAGCATGCGCTCCGTCGCCGTGCCGCCGGCCTTCGGCTGGCGGTTCAGCACGACGTCCTCGCAGGCCTCGCGCAGCTCCGGATCGATCGATTCGTAGACGGCGAGCTGGCCGGCATTGACGATGCCCATGTCCATCCCGCGCTGGATGGCGTGGTAGAGGAAGACCGCGTGCATGGCCTCGCGCACCGGCTCGTTGCCGCGGAAGGAGAAGGAGAGGTTCGAGACGCCGCCGGAGATATGCACATGCGGCAGCGTGTCGATGATCTCGCCGGTCGCCTCGATGAAGTCGACGCCGTAATTGTCGTGCTCCTCGATGCCGGTGGCGACCGCGAACACGTTGGGGTCGAAAATGATGTCTTCGGGCGCGAAGCCGGCCTTTTCCGTCAAGAGCTTGTAGGCGCGGCTGCATATCTCGACTTTTCGCGCCCTGGTGTCGGCCTGCCCCACCTCGTCGAAGGCCATGACGACCACCGCCGCGCCGTAGGCCCGGCACAGCTTGGCGTGGTGCAGGAACGCCTCTTCGCCTTCCTTCATCGAGATCGAGTTGACGATCGGCTTGCCCTGCACGCATTTCAGGCCGGCCTCGATCACCTCCCATTTGGACGAGTCGATCATGACCGGGACCTTGGCGATGTCCGGTTCGGCGGCGATCAGGTTGAGGTATTCGACCATCGCCTTCTTCGAATCGATCAGGCCTTCGTCCATGTTGACGTCGATGATCTGCGCGCCGTTTTCCACCTGGTCGCGGGCGACATCGAGCGCGGTCGCGTAGTCCCCAGCGGTGATCAGCTTCCTGAACTTCGCCGAGCCGGTGACGTTGGTGCGCTCGCCGACATTGACGAAGGGGATTTCCTCGGTGAGCGTGAACGGCTCCAGGCCCGACAGCCGCATCTGCACCGGCCGCTTGGCCGGCTGGCGCGGCGCGTGCTGGCCGACCGCCTCGGCGATGGCGCGGATATGCTCCGGCGTCGAGCCGCAGCAGCCGCCGGCGACGTTGATCAATCCCTCTCGCGCAAACTCCTCGACTTGGGCGGCCATGAAGTCGGGGCTCTCGTCATACTGGCCGAAGGCGTTGGGCAAGCCGGCATTGGGATAGGCGCAGGTGAAGGTCTCCGCCACGTCCGACAGTTCGGCGAGGTGCGGCCGCATGGCATTGGCGCCGAGCGCGCAGTTCAGCCCGATGGTGAACGGCTTCGCGTGGCGCACGGAATGCCAGAAGGCGGTCGGCGTCTGGCCGGACAGCGTGCGGCCGGATAGGTCGGTGATGGTGCCGGAGATCATGATCGGCAGCCGCACGCCCTTTTCGCCAAAAATCTCCTCGCAGGCGAAGATCGCCGCCTTGGCGTTCAGCGTATCGAAAATGGTCTCGATCAGGATGATGTCGGAGCCGCCGTCGATCAGGCCGCGCAGCTGCTCGCCATAGGCGAGCCTGAGATCGTCGAAGGTGACGGCGCGGTAGCCCGGATTGTTGACGTCGGGCGAGATCGACGCCGTGCGGTTGGTGGGCCCGAGCGCGCCGGCGACGAAGCGGCGCCTGCCGTCCTCCTGCTCGGCCCGGATGGCGGCGCGGCGCACCAGCCGCGCGCCGTCGCGATTGAGCTCGTAGACCGCGTCCTCCATCGCATAGTCGGCCTGCGCGATGCGGGTCGAGGAGAAGGTGTTGGTCTCGATGATGTCGGCGCCGGCCTTGGCATACTTGTAGTGGATCTCCTCGATCGCCTTCGGCTGGGTGAGGATCAGCAGGTCGTTGTTGCCCTGCTGGTGGCAGGGGCAGCCGGCGAACCGGTCGCCGCGGAAATGGTCCTCGTCCAGGCCGAGCCCCTGGATCTGGGTGCCCATGGCGCCGTCGAGGACGAGAATGCGCTCGCGCGCGGCCGCCTTCAGGGCAGCGAGGATTTCGGAACCGTCCGGCTTGGCTGCCACCGGCCCGAAGAGTTCTTCGACAGAGGGCATTTGCGACACTCTTCATTTCCGATGCGACATTCATGCAATCACATAAAGACATCTTTATGTCAACATGCCATTCGCAATACTTGCCGGATCTGCAGGAGATGGAAATCGATTGTCCCAGGCCGTTCCCTTCCAACCTGCGGCTGCGCTAAGCTGCCGGGGTAAATGGGAGAGGACGCATGTGGATCAAGCTGACCAGTGTAAGGGATGAGACCGTACTGCTTGCGGTCGACAAGGTAACGCATGTGACTGCGCGGGAGTCGGGCGGCTCCTCGGTTTATCTGCTTGGCGATACGGTTGACGGCCGGCCGCGCGTACTCGGCGTCAAGGAAACCCTCGACCAGCTCGCGGCGCTGCTCGATGTTTCCGGCGCACCGGCAAAGCGCGCGGCCAAGGCGGCGAAATAGCGTGCCGACTTGAAAGCATTCCCGCCGGGCAGCACGCTGGCCGGCGGGCTTTCTTGCATTCGTCGGAAGGCAACCGCAACGCATAGGCCGCATAGGCAGCCGGCATTTACCGGCCGGCGGTTTTGCCGTTAGATGTCCGCCCATGTCGGACATCGATCACCGCGCGGTCATCGCGCAACTGTCGCCCGAGCAGCGCCGGCTCATCACCGCGAAGGCCGACCGGCCGGGCCTGTTTCGCCTCGCCGTTCATGGCGGCCTGATCGTTCTGCTCGCCATCCCGATCGACCTGAAAATTCCGTTCTGGCCGCTGCTGATGCTACCGCAGGGCGTGCTCGTCGTCTTCCTGTTTACCCTGCTGCACGAAACGATCCACGACACCGCTTTCGAGACGCCCTGGTTGAACCGTGCCGTCGCCTTCGCCTCGGGTTTCATGATCCTGCTTCCGCCGGACTGGTTCCGTTATTTTCATTTCGCCCATCACCGCCACACGCACGATCCGGACAACGATCCCGAACTCATGACGCCGAAGCCGGAGACGGTGGGCCAGTACCTGCTTTATCTCTCCGGCATTCCGTACTGGATCGCCATGGTGCGGGTTGTTTGCGCGAATGCGGCCGGGAAAAACCGCGACAGCTTCGTTCCGGAGAAGGGCCGGCCAAAAATCCGATGGGAAGCCCGCGTTTTTCTCGAGCTTTATGCCGTGCTCCTGGCGAGTTCCCTGGTCGCCGGGTCGAGCATCCTTCTGTGGGTTTGGATCGTGCCTGCCCTGGTCGGCCAGCCATTCCTGCGCGCCTATCTGCTGGCCGAGCACACGCGCTGCCCGCATGTCGCCAACATGCTCGAAAACACCCGCACGACCTTCACCACGGGGCTCGTCCGGTTCTTCGCGTGGAACATGCCCTACCACGCCGAGCATCATTCCTATCCGACCGTGCCGTTCCACCAGTTGCCGCGATTTCATCGGATCGCCGCCGAGCACCTGCGCAGCACCGAAAAGGGTTACGTCCGTTTCCATCGCAAGCTGGCCGCCGACCTGAAGCGGCACCTGTTCCGGTAAGCCGGATACGCCCTGTCCGCGATGTCGGTGCGCGTCGTTTTTGAAGGCCCGCGCGTCGCCGGATGAGAAGCGGGCCCCTCCCCCTTCCGGCAATGCTCGCGCAACAGAAACACGCGAGTTGCGAATGGCCGATCTCATCGTCGTCTACTGGCGCGACATCCCCGCCCAGGTCATCGTGAAAAGAGGCCGGCAGAGCGCCAAGCGCGAGTTGCCACTGCGCTTCACCGAAGCGATCGACATGGCGGCGATGCGCTCGGGTGCTGCCGAGACCGACGCCTATCTGGCGGAGTGGCGCAAAGCCGATCCGGTGCCCGTCGGCGACGACCTCGAAGCGGAAGCCGACAAGGCGGCGGTCGAACTCGACGCCAAGTATGGCCGGGAGCGGCTGGTCGCTCTCGCGAAATCCGGCGGCAAGGAAAATGTCTGAGCCCCACCCGAACTCCACGACGGCCAAGGGGCCGGCCAACGGCACGCCCGTCGTGACACCGCCGGCAGGCGGCGGCGTCACCCAGGCGACCATCGTCAAGAAGGCGGCGCCGAAGAGCGATTACAAGCCCGCCGACGTGTCGCCGCAGCGGCGCATGCAGCGTTCCTATTCGGTGCGGCTGTGGGCGATCCGCCATTCGCGCGTGCTCGAATGGTTTTATGCCCGCTTCGCCGACGTCTTCCTGCTGCTCCATCCGCTGTGGAAGGGTCTTGGCTACGGTCGCGTCGAAGCGCCGGTGAAATTCGTCGAAAAGCGGGTCAAGGGTTTCATGTTCGATTGCCGCATGTGCGGCCAGTGCATTCTGTCCTCGACCGGCATGTCCTGCCCGATGAACTGCCCGAAGCAGTTGCGCAACGGTCCCTGCGGCGGGGTGCGCGCCAACGGCAATTGCGAGGTCGAGCCCGACATGCCCTGCGTCTGGGTGAAGGCCTGGGAAGGCTCGCGCAACATGGTCAAGGGCGAGGCCATCCTCGCCGTGCAGAAGCCGGTCGACCAGTCGCTGCGCGAGACCTCGGCCTGGTTGCGTGTCACGGCGCGAGCCGCGGCCGAGCGGGAACAGGCGAAGGTAGCCGCATGATCGAGCGCCGTTCCGTGCAGCGCGACGAGAATCCGGCCGGCATCCACCTGCCGCTGGAGCCGCTGCCCGGCCATTCTTCGCGCGGCCGGCTGGAGCGGGTGCTGCGGCGCGGCGAGTTCGCCGTCACCACCGAACTCAACCCGCCGGACAGCGCCGATCCGGAAGACGTCTACAATCGCGCGAAAATCTTCGATGGCTGGGTCGACGGCATCAATGCGGTCGACGCGTCGGGCGCCAACTGCCACATGTCGTCGGTCGGCATCTGCGCGCTGCTGACCCGCATGGGCTATGCCCCGATCATGCAGATCGCCTGCCGCGACAGGAACCGCATCGCCATCCAGGGCGACGTGCTGGGCGCCGCCGCGATGGGCGTCTCCAACATCCTGTGCCTCACCGGCGACGGCGTGCAGGCCGGCGACCAGCCCGGCGCCAAGCCGGTGTTCGACCTCGATTCCATGTCGCTGCTCGAAACCGTGCGCATCATGCGCGACAATGGGAAATTCCTGTCGGGGCGCAAGCTGACCACCCCGCCGCAGCTCTTCCTCGGCGCGGCCGTCAATCCGTTCGCCCCGCCCTACGATTTCCGCCCGCTGCACCTCGGCAAGAAGATCGCCGCCGGAGCGCAGTTCGTGCAGAGCCAGTACTGCTTCGACGTGCCGATGTTCAGGGACTTCATGCAGCGGGTGCGCGATCTCGGCTTCGACGAGAAGGTTTTTATCCTCGTTGGGGTGGGCCCGCTGGCTTCCGCCAAGACGGCGAAATGGATCCGCTCCAACGTGCCGGGCATCCACATCCCCGATGCCATCATCACGCGGCTGGAAGGCGCCCAGGACCAGAAAGCCGAGGGCAAGAAGCTCTGCATCGACATCATCAACGAGGTAAAGGAAATCCCCGGCGTCTCCGGCGTCCATGTGATGGCTTACCGCCAGGAGGAATATGTCGCCGAGATCGTCGACGAGAGCGGCGTGCTGAAAGGTCGCCAGCCCTGGAAGCGCGAAGCCCGTGCCGACGACCAGAGGGTCGCCGAGCGGCTCGGCCACATCCTGCACGACGACGTCACCGAAACCCAGGTCGATATGGTGAAGACGGCCCACTGATGGTGAATGGTGAATGGTGAATGGGCGGAAGCTTGGATTTGCAGCGACGGCAAGTGAGCCTCCGCACCGACCGCTTCCATAATCACCGTTCACTATTCACCATTCACCACTAACGATATAACCAACTCTTTATATCCCCGAACGGAGAACTCCATGACCCGCACGATCGTCGCCTCGGCGACCCGCGAAATCGTCATCGGCTTCGATCAGCCCTTCTGCGTCATCGGCGAGCGCATCAATCCGACCGGCCGCAAGAAGCTGGCGGCCGAAATGTCGGCCGGCAATTTCGAGACGGTCATCAAGGACGCGATCGCGCAGGCCGCCGCCGGCGCCACCATGCTCGACGTCAATGCCGGCGTCACCGCGGTCGACCCGAACGCCACGGAGCCAGCGCTGCTCGTGCAGACGCTGGAGATCGTCCAGCAGACGGTCGACCTGCCGCTGTCGATCGACTCTTCCGTGAGCGCGGCGATCGAGGCAGCGCTGAAGGTGGCGAAGGGCCGGCCGCTGGTGAATTCGGTCACCGGCGAGGAGGAGAAGCTGGAAGCGATCCTGCCGCTGGTGAAGAAATACAACGTGCCGGTCGTCGCCATCTCCAACGACGAGACCGGCATCTCCATGGACCCGGACGTGCGTTTCGCGGTCGCCAAGAAGATCGTCGAGCGCTGCGCGGATTTCGGCATTCCGGCGCATGACGTGGTCGTCGACCCGCTGGTCATGCCGATCGGCGCGCTGGGCGATGCCGGCCGCCAGGTTTTCGCGCTGCTGCGCCGCCTGCGCGAGGAACTCAAGGTCAACACCACCTGCGGCCTCTCCAACATCTCCTTCGGCCTGCCGCACCGCCACGGCATCAACGCCGGCTTCATCCCGATGGTGATCGGCGCGGGCATGACCTCGGCGATCATGAACCCGGTCCGCCCGCAGGAAATGGAAGCGGTGCGCGCCGCCAACGTGCTCAACGGCACCGACAGGGACTGCATGACCTGGATCAAGACCTACAAGGATTTCAAACCGGGCGAGCACGCCGCCCCGCCGCCGGTCGCCGTCGTCACGCCGGGCGCCGAGGGCGCGGCTGCAGGGGGCGGCAGACGGCGCGGCGGCCGCGAGGCACGGATGGCGCGGGGGTAGGCGCCGCTATGGTTGCCAAAGAGCAACATTCTCACAACTCGTCGCTTCGAGAGAACATAATCGAGCACCAGTTTATTGGCGCCGCTCTTAAAGTTCTCTGGAACGCTGGAATTGTGGACGCAGAGATTCTGCGGTCGGAGTTCGACGGTTATGGCTACGATCTGGTTCTCAGCAAAGGCCAAATCGTTAGGCACATCCAACTGAAGTCTGGTTTGACGCTCAAGAAGATCAGCGTGTCTAACATGCTAGCTAGGCGCCCCAGTGGATGCGCCATTTTTATCGAAATCTCTGACAATCTCGATATGGAGAGGTATTGGTTTTTCGGCGCCAATGAGCCTGGATTACCTCTGCCGGCATTGGATGACTTCAAGACCACGAAAAGAACCACGCCCAAGTCAGACGGTTTGAAGCCCCAACGTCAGAACCACCGGGACATACCCGCCAATAAATTTACCAAGGTTCAGTCGCTTGAGCATCTCCTTGGCAAATTGCTCGGACAAGAAATAAGCGGCCACCAATGAACCCTCCCCCCAACATCACCGATCCCCTCGTCCTGTTCATGCCGTCCGGCAAGCGCGGGCGGTTTCCGGTCGGAACGCCGCTGCTCGACGCTGCGCGCTCGCTTGGCGTCTATGTCGAGAGCGTGTGCGGCGGGCGCGCCACCTGCGGTCGCTGCCAGATCGAGGTGCAGGAAGGCAACTTCGCCAAACACAAGATCGTCTCGACGCTCGACCACATCTCGCCAAAGGGCCCGAAGGAGGAGCGCTACGAGCGGGTGCGCGGCCTGCCCGAGCATCGCCGCCTCTCCTGCTCGGCCACCGTGCAGGGCGATCTCGTCATCGACGTGCCGCAGGACACCGTCATCAACGCCCAGGTGGTGCGAAAAGCCGCCACCGACCGGGTGATCGAGCGCAACGCGGCCGTGCAGCTCTGCTATGTCGAGGTTGAGGAGCCTGACATGCACAAGCCGCTCGGCGACCTCGACCGGCTGAAAGTGTCGCTGGAAAAGGACTGGGGTTGGAAGGACCTTCTGGTCGCCCCCCACCTGATCCCGAAGATCCAGAAGATTTTGCGCACGAAGCTGCCCGACCAGCCCGAGGTCAGCGAGGGCAAATGGGGCGTCACCGCGGTCGTCCACCGCGACATGGACTCTTCGCGTCCCTTCATCATCGACCTCTATCCTGGTTTGAAGAACGAAGCCTACGGCATCGCCTGCGACATCGGCTCGACCACGATTGCCATGCATCTGGTGTCGCTGCTGTCGGGCCGCATCGTCGCCTCGTCCGGCACGTCGAACCCGCAGATCCGCTTCGGCGAGGATCTGATGAGCCGCGTCTCCTATGTGATGATGAACCCCGACGGCCGCGAGGCGATGACCAGGGCGGTGCGCGAGGCGGTCAACACGCTGATCGGGAAAGTGTGCGAGGAAGGCGGCGTCGACCGCCACGACATCTTTGATTGCGTGTTCGTCGGCAACCCGATCATGCACCATCTGTTCCTCGGCATCGACCCGACCGAGCTCGGCCAGGCGCCGTTCGCGCTGGCCGTGTCGGGCGCCCTGCAGTTCTGGGCACATGAGATCGACATCGAGGTGGCGCCGGGCGCCAGGCTCTACACGCTGCCTTGCATCGCCGGCCATGTCGGCGCCGATGCCGCCGGCGCCACGCTGTCGGAAGGGCCTTACCGGCAGGACGGGATGATGCTGCTGGTCGACGTCGGCACCAATGCCGAGATCGTGCTCGGCAACCGCACCCGCGTCGTCGCCGCCTCGTCGCCAACCGGTCCGGCCTTTGAAGGTGCGGAGATTTCGTCCGGCCAGCGTGCAGCACCCGGTGCCATCGAGCGGGTGCGCATCGATCCCGACACGCTGGAGCCCAGATATCGCGTCATCGGCACCGACAAATGGTCGGACGAGGAGGGTTTTGAGGAGGCCTCCTGGGCCACCGGCGTCACCGGCATCTGCGGCTCGGCGATCATCGAGGTCGTCGCCGAGATGTACCTCACCGGCATCATCTCCGAGGACGGCGTCATCGACGGCGCCATGGCCGAGCGCAGCCCGCGCATCGTGCCGAACGGCCGCACCTTCTCATACCTGCTGCGCGAGGGCCGCCAGGGAGAACCGCGCATCACGGTGACGCAGAACGACATCCGCGCCATCCAGCTCGCCAAGGCCGCGCTCTATGCCGGCGTGAAACTGCTGATGGAAAAGCAGGGCGTCGAGGCGGTCGACACCATCCGCTTCGCCGGCGCCTTCGGCTCCTTCATCGATCCGAAATACGCCATGGTGCTCGGCCTGATCCCGGATTGCGACCTGTCGCAGGTCAAGGCGGTGGGCAACGCCGCCGGCACCGGCGCACTGATGGCCCTGCTCAACCGCGACCACCGCCGCGAGATCGAGACGCAGGTGTCGCGGATCGAGAAGATCGAGACGGCGCTGGAGCCCAGCTTCCAGCAGATCTTTGTCAACGCCATGGCGTTGCCCAACAAGGTCGACGCCTTCCCGAAGCTGGCGGAGCAGGTGAAGCTGCCGCCGCGCAAGGTGGTCGAGCAGCCGGGCGGCGACGGCAGCCCGCGCCGCCGCTCGCGCGAGGAACGCGCGGCACGACGCCAGCGCGACTGAAATATCGGGAAAGCCGGGCGCTCGCCGCGCCCGGCCGGCCGAAATCACATGCCCTTTTCCTTGAGCACGGCCTCGGCGTTCTCCGCCGTGACCTTCTCCGTCGGCAGCACGATCGCCTTCTCGACCTTCTCGCCGTTGAGGTGCTTGACCGCCTGGCGCAGGCCTTCGGCGCCCGGCGTGGCGTAGAGGAAGGTGGCGGTCAGCTCGCCGTTCTTCACCCAGGTCACGCCTTCGCCCGGCAGCGCGTCGATGCCGATGAACTTTATCTCCTTCTCGCGGCCGGCATCCTTGGCGGCGAGATAGGCGCCGTAGGCCATCGGATCGTTGTGGCCGTAGACCAGGTCGATCTTCTCGTTGCTCTTCAGCGCATTGGCCATGATGTTGTAGGCCTGATCCTGCTTCCAGTCGCCGGACTGCTTGTCGAGCAGGTTCTTGATTCCAGGCTCCTTGTCGGTGAACTCGTGAAAACCGTTGTGGCGGTCATGCGCTGGCTGGGTGCCCATGCCGCCCCAGATCTCGACGACGGTGCCCTGCGCCTTGCCCGGCCCGCCGAGCAGCTCCACCGCATACTCGCCCGCTGCCCGGCCGATCAGCACGTTGTCGCCGCCGACGAACTGCGTGTACTTGTCGGTCTCGACGTTGCGGTCGAGCACGAACACCGGGATGTTCGCCTCGATCGCCTGCTGGACGACGCCGGTGAGGCCCGCCGACTCCTTCGGCGAGATCAGCAGCGCGTCGACCTCCTGGCGGATCAGGTTCTCGACGTCGGCCACCTGCTTCTCGGTCTTGTCCTCGCCGTCGGTAACGATCAGCTCGACCTCGGGATGCTTGGCGGCTTCCGCGATGATGTCCTTGTTGAACTGCGCGCGCCACGGCTCGATCGTCGTCGCCTGGCTGAAGCCGATCGTCCATTTCTTCTCTTGCGCCACCGCATCCGCGCCGGTGAGCGCGGTGCTGGCGATGAATGCAACCGTCAGGGCCGAAAGCCCCAGGAAACCACGCCGTTTCATTCGACATTTCCTCCACTGTTATGTGCTGCTTGTTGCTGCGCCCGCCTGTCCGCGGACGCATCCTTTTGCGCCGGCCGGAACGCGGGCAGGCGCACAAAGCTCAGGAGATCGGCGGCGTTGCGCTCCTGGACGAGCACGGTGCCGACGATGATCAGGCCCTTCAGCACGAGCTGAAGGTTCGAGTTGATGTTGTGGAGCTGCAAAATGTTGGAGAGCAGCCCGAAGATCAGCACGCCGCAGAAGGTGCCGGCCATGGAGCCGCGCCCGCCCATCAGGCTGGTGCCGCCGATGACGACCGCAGCGATGGCGTCGAGCTCCAGCCCGGCGCCGGCGTCCGGCTTGCCTTGGCGGTACTGCGCCACGTAGAGCACCGCGGCGATGCCGGCGAGCAGGCCGGAGACCGCATAGGTGACGATCTTGACCTTGCCGGCCTCGATGCCGGAGAGCCGCGCCGCCTCCTCGTTGCCGCCGATGGCATAGACGTAGCGGCCGAACGGCGTGAACCGCAGCACGGCTGCGTAGATGACGATGGCGGCGATGAAGAAGATGCCGGGCATCGGGATCACCCCGAACACCAGCGAGCGCAGCCTGTCGAACTCGGCGACCGCGTTGGAGCCGGTATAGACCGGCAGCACCGCGTTGTTCTGGCCGGCGGTCAGCCGGGCGATGCCGAGTGCCGTCACCATCATGGCCAGCGTGACGATGAAGGGCTGCAGCCGGCCGCCGACGATCAGCAGGCCGTTGATGGCGCCGAAGCACAGCCCGACGCAGGGGGCGACGATGAGGACGCCGAGCACGCCGAACTTGGTCGAGACCTGCGGGACGAGATACCAGAGCAGCAGCGCCGCCAGCGCCGCTCCGGCGGCGAGCGGGATGAGCAGGCCGCGCATCCGGTCGAGTGTGACGTCGCGGCCGACGTCGCCGCCGTGACGCGCCTTCTCCAGATTGGCGAAGGCGAAGCGTACGACCGAGAAGCCGATGACCAGCGCGACGATGCCGGCCATCGGCAGGCCCATGGCGGCTGCGGGCGTATCGCCTTCGACGGTGAGCAGCATGGCGCAGACGACGGTGGCGATCGCCATCAGCGAGCCGACCGACAGGTCGATGCCGCCGGTGATGATGACGGCCGTCATGCCGGTGGCGATCAGCCCGGTTATCGACACCTGCCGGAGCACGTCGAGCAGGTTGCCATAGGACAGGAAGATGTTGTTGCCCTTCGAGCTGACCGGCGAGGAGAGCACGCCGAGCAGGAAGATGGCGATCAGCCCCCAATAAAGCTTGGTACGGGCGATGATGCGAAACACGCCGCTCATGCCGCGGCCTTCGCGGCGAGCGGTGCGGCAAGCTGCATGATGCGCTCCTCGGTGGCGTCGGCGCGCGCCACGATGCCGCGCTGCCGGCCCTCCGACATGACGAGGATCCGATCGGACAACAGCAGCAGCTCCGGCAACTCCGAGCTGACGACCATGATCGCCAGCCCCTCATGGCGCGCCAGGCGGAAGATCAGGTCGTAGATCTCGCGTTTTGCCCCGACGTCGATGCCGCGCGTCGGCTCGTCGAGCAGCAGCACCTTTGGACGCGTGCCCAGCCATTTGCCCATGACGACCTTCTGCTGGTTGCCGCCCGACAGGGTTCCCGCCGCTTGGTCGACGCCACTGCAGCGGATCGCCAGCGATTTCACCGCCTCGCGTGCCAGGGCGGCCTCTCCGGCAAAGGAGCGGATGCCGAAACGCGAAAGCCGCGACACCAGCGGCAGCGCGACATTGTCGGTGATCGACGCACCGAGATGCAGGCCTTGCGTTTTGCGGTCCTCGGTGACGAGCGCAAGGCCTAGCCGCCTGGCGTCGCGCGGCGAGTGGATGTCGGCCCTGCTCCCGTGCAGCCTGATCTCGCCTTCCGCCTGGCCGCCGGACGCGCCGAACAGGGTTTCCAGGATCTCGCTGCGCCCGGAGCCGAGCAGCCCGCCGATGCCCAGCACCTCGCCGGCGTGCAGGTCGAAGCTCACCCCATGCAGCATCTTGCGCCAGCCGCGCCGGTGCGGCTTCGATAGCACGAGGTCGCGCACTGACAGCACGACCGGGCCGCGCTTGCCGGTGTCGCCGTGATCGGCGGAGAGAAGCGCGCGGCCGACCATGGCGGCAATGATCTTGTCCTGGTCGAGCTCGGCGATCGGCCTTGTCAGCACATGCCGCCCATCCCTGAAAACGGTGACGCGGTCGGCCAGGTGCGTCACCTCGTCGAGGCGGTGCGAGATGTAGACGATCGCCACGCCGTCGCCGGCCAGCTGCCGCACGATCTTGAATAGCCGCTCGCATTCGGCCGGCGACAGCGCCGATGTCGGCTCGTCCATGATCAGGATGCGGGCGTTCAGCGACAAGGCCTTGGCGATCTCGACCAGTTGCTGCTCGCCGACCCGCAGGCTGCCGACGCGCTGGTCGGGATCGAGTTCGATGCCGAGCCGCCCGAGCAGGTCGCGCGCCGCCGCTCGCCCCGCCCTCCTGTCGATCACCACGCCGGCGATGCGCTTCTCGCGGCCGAGGAAGATGTTGTCGGCGACGGTCAGCTCGGGAACGAGGTTCAGCTCCTGGTGGATGATGGCGATGCCCGCGGCCTCGGCCTGGCGGATGCTGGCGAAGGCGACGGTGCTGCCGTCGAGCTCCAGCCGGCCCTCATACTCGGCATAGACCCCCGAGACGATCTTCATCAGCGTCGACTTGCCGGCGCCATTCTCGCCCATCAGCGCATGGATCTCGCCGGGGCGCAGCTCGAACGAAACGTCGGTCAGCGCCGCGATCCCGCCGAACCGCTTGCTGACATTCGCAGCGCGTAGCAGCGGGCCGGCCGAGGGATGGCGGTGTGGGGCAAAAGGCGCAATGCCGGATTCGATCATGGCAACAGTGGCCTCCCTTCCACGTTGCTGAATGCCCCCTCACGCTAATCTAAACGTTTCGGAGATGTCAACAGAAACCCCGCCATGAGAACGGCCGCGCCACACCACACACCGCCCTTCCCTTGCGCTTTCCGTGAATTTCTCCTAGTCCTGCTGCGGGAAGAGTTCCAAAACGTTTCGGAACAATGGACGAGATCAGGCGGCGTACCAGGAAATCGAGCGCACCGACGATGATCGACGTGGCGCAGTCCGCCGGTGTTTCGATCGCCACCGTCTCGGCCTTCGTCAACGGCTCGGCCAACGTCAGCGCCGAGCTCAGGCAGCGCATCGAGACGGCCATCCGCGACATCGGCTACAAGCGCAACGCCATCGCCCGCAGCCTCAAGATGGGCACCACGCACACCATCGGGCTCACTGTCCCGCACATCACCAACCCGTTCTTCACCGAGGTCGTGTCGGTGATCCAGCAGGCCTTCGACCGCGCGGGCTATGCGGTGATGCTGTTCTGCACGGACGAGCATCTGCATAATCAGGACGACCAGATCGGGCTGCTGCTCGACCGCATGGTCGACGGTCTCATCGTAGCGCGGGTCGGCGACGACGCAAAATTCAGGGAGATCATCGGCGGCGCCAGCGTGCCGGTCGTGCTGATCGACCGTCTCTGCCGGGGGGTCGAGACCGACGCCGTCGTGCTCGATAACAGGCAGGCCGTCTTCGAGGCGATCAGCTACATGATCGGTCTCGGCCATCGCCGCATCGGCTACATCTCGGGAGACGTCGACGTCTCCACCATCCGCGAGCGCGGCGAAGGCTATCGCCGGGCGATGGAGGCGGCGGGGCTTCCCGTTCCGGACGAGCTGGTGCGGCTGGGTGATTTCCACGAGGCCGATGGTTACAGGGCCGCCATGCAGCTCCTGATGCTGCCCGACCGGCCGACTGCGATCTTCTCCGCCAACAACCCGATGGTGGTGGGCGCCATGAAGGCCCTCCGCGATCTCGGACTGACCTGCCCCGATGATATTTCCGTCGCCTGCTTCGACGACTTCGCCTGGGCCGACGTGTTCCAGCCGCAGATGACGACCATCGCCCAGCCGGTCCAGGCGATTGGCGAGCAGGCGGCGCGGCTGATGCTTGATCGCCTGGGCGGCAAGGCGCCGGCGGAGCCGCGGATAGTCACCCTGCGTGGGCGCCTGATGATCCGAAACTCCTGCGCGCCGGCACGCCGCTGAAGGGGCCGCGACCGCGAGAGAACCTTCAGTGCTTGCGCCAGTGGGCGGCGAGCGCTCCGCCGGTGACCGGGTCGGTATCGGGAAAGCCGAGGCCGGCAATGCGCTCGACCATCGCCTCGCTCGGCGCCTCGCGGAGAAGATCGGGACTTTGGCCGGGCGGATAGGCGCCGACAACGAGAAAACCGCTGCTGGCGTCGAGCCGGCAGTGCCCGGTGCCGGCGGGAAGCAGCGCCACGTCGCCGGCTACCACCTCGACTTCCCGGCCGCCGGGTCCGCCCAGCATCAGCCGCGCGCCGCCCCGGGCAAAGCCCAGCACCTCATGCGCCGTCGAGTGATAGTGGTGATAGGCAAAGACGCCGTTGCGCCAGGACGGCGGCCAGCCATTGCGTTCGAACATGGCTTCGAACACAGCCGCTGGATCATTGTCGGAAGCGGCCACGGCGCCGCGATAGAGCAGCACCGGCAGCCGCGGATTGTTCGGCATCCAGCCGTTGCGGCCGAGTTGCAGGACTTCGGGTTGGATCATGGCAAGCTCATCCTGCGCGCCAAACCGCCAAGGTTCAACTTCGTTCCCTGCGCCGCCGGCTCCATCAGCGCTTCGCCACAAGACAAACCGGCACATCAATTTTCCCTGCCGGGACTCCAACCGTTGGCGCATACTCTATCTATCGACACGGAGCGGTTGCGGCCGCCCCGCGATTCGCCCGACGACAGCGAGGATCTCAGCATGCGTATCGAACCGGTGTTCCTCTTCGACCTCGACGGGACGCTGGTCGACAGCGTCTATCAGCACGTGCTCGCCTGGAAGGAGGCGCTCGACGCCGAAGGCATCGACCTGTCGGTCTGGCGCATCCATCGCAAGATCGGCATGAGCGGCGGCCTGTTCACCAATCAACTCCTGCGCGAGACCGATCTGGAGATCAACGAGGTGCGCGTCGAGCGGCTGCGGCACAACCACGCCGAGGCCTACCGGCGCTATGCCGGCTCCATCCGTCCGCTGCCGGGTGCACGCGAGCTGCTGTCCTGGCTGACGGAGGAAGGCATTCCCTGGGCCATCGCCACCAGCGGCCGCATGGAGACGGCCGCCGTCAACCTGGCGGCACTCGGCGTCGATCCCGACAAGGTCCCGGTGGTGACCCGCGACCAGGTCCGTTACGCAAAGCCCGATCCGGACCTGTTCGCCGCCGCGGCCGAACGGCTCGGCGCGTCGATCGAGACCGCGATGGTGGTGGGCGACAGCATCTGGGACATGCTCGCCGCGACCCGCTGCCGGGCTCTGGGCGTCGGCCTGCTCAGCGGCGGTTACGGTTCCGACGAGCTCAGGCAGTCCGGCGCCATCCGCGTCTACGAGGATCCGGCCGACCTGCTCGAGCATATCGACGAGGTCGGCGGACGCCGGTGACGCACGTCCTCAAGAAGAGAGGTTCGGCTGGTCGGGCTAGATCGTTCTCGTAGACCCCTCACGGAGCGGCAGCCCGGGAATGTCGGCAGCAGGCCGGGCGGAATCTCTTCCGCTGCCAAGCGCAGCTATACGCCGGGATTTGAGGGAAGCGCGAAGCCGTAGCAGTGGCCGGCGTCCTGCGCGCGCGGCGTGCAGATCGGCGGGTTGTGTATCTGCGCTCCAGTGCTGCCCTGGCAGGCCGACAGACCGACGACCGTCAACAGCAAGCCGACGAGAATGAGTGTCGAACGCATCCGAGAATTTCCCCCCGCAAACGCCTGGCAAACGGCGATTCACCTGCTTCTGCGACTATCCATCGCATCGCGGGCATCCGCAAGACTTTATGCGGGTGCTCGTCAGGGCCTTCGACCGGGCTGCAAGCCCTCCTTGCAATCCAGGGAAGAACGCGTGATGCCAAATTGTTGATAAGACGCATGTTCCTCCCGTCTAGCTCGAAAGGCCGGCGTTTACCATCACCGCCGAAATGGCGGGCGGCGATACAATTTGCCGGTTGTCGAACGGTCCTTCGCGGCTGCACGATTCTCGCCGCAATGTGAAGGAACTATAGGGTCGCGAATCAGTTGATCTCGGGTACAATCAGCAGGCGACGAGACGGGTACTTTGCGAGGTTGCCATGGGCGGCAAAGATTCCGATGTCTTCGATCTCTTTTCGGAGATTTACACCCACGCTGCGCGGGAGGAGATGAGCCTCCAGGAATATCTCCTGGCCTGCCGCGAGGACAAGTCGATGTACGCCACGGCGGCGGAGCGGATGGTGGACGCCATCGGCGAGCCGACGTTGATCGACACCAGCTCCGATGAGCGGCTGGGGCGGATCTTCGCCAACCGAACCATCAAGATGTATCCCTCCTTCGCCGAGTTCTACGGCATGGAGGACACGATCGAGCGGATCGTCGGCTACTTCCGCTACGCCTCGCAGGGGCTGGAGGAGCGCAAGCAGATCCTCTACCTGCTCGGTCCGGTCGGCGGCGGCAAGTCGTCGCTCGCCGAGCGCCTCAAGAAGTTGATGGAGGCACGGCCGATCTACACGCTGAAGATCGGCAACGAGATCAGCCCGGTTTTCGAATCGCCCCTCGGCCTGTTCCATCCGGAGCGGATGGCCGACCTGCTGGAAGACAAGTACGGCATCGCGCGGCGACGGCTAAACGGCCTGATCTCGCCATGGGCGGCCAAGCGCCTCGACGAGATCAACGGCGACATCTCGAAATTCAGCGTCGTCAAGCTCATGCCGTCCAGGCTGCGCCAGATCGGCATCGCCAAGACCGAGCCCGGCGACGAGAACAACCAGGACGTTTCCGCCCTGGTCGGCAAGGTCGACATCCGCCAGCTCGAGAATTTCAGCCAGTCCGACCCCGACGCCTATTCCTACAGCGGCGGCCTCAACCGCACGACGCAGGGCCTGCTCGAGTTCGTCGAGATGTTCAAGGCGCCGATCAAGGTGCTGCACCCCCTGCTGACGGCGACCCAGGAAGGCAGCTACAACGGCACCGAGAACTTCGGCTCGTTCCCCTATCAGGGCATCGTGCTCGCGCATTCCAACGAGTCGGAATGGTTGCAGTTCAAGAACAACAAGAACAACGAGGCTTTCCTCGACCGCATCCTGGTGGTCAAAGTGCCCTATTGCCTGCGCGTCACCGAGGAGAAATACATCTACGAGAAGCTCCTGCGCGAGAGCGAGCTGGCGAGCAGCCCGTGCGCGCCGGAGGTGCTCGATATCCTCAGCCGTTTCACCGTGTCGACCCGCCTCACGCCGCACGAGAACTCGCCGCTCTACACCAAGATGCGGGTCTATGACGGCGAGAACCTGAAGGAGATCGACCCCAAGGCCAAGTCGGTGCAGGAGTATCGAGACGCCGCCGGCGTCGACGAGGGCATGACCGGCATCAGCACGCGCTTTGCCTTTAAGATCCTGTCGCAGACCTTCAACTACGACACCAAGGAGGTCGCCGCCGATCCGGTGCATCTGATGTACATCCTCGAGCAGGCGATCCGGCGCGAGCAGTTCCCGAAGGAGACCGAGCAGACCTATCTCGACTACATCAAGTCGGAGCTTGCCTCCCGCTATGCCGAGTTCATCGGCCACGAGATCCAGAAGGCCTATCTGGAATCGTACAGCGAATACGGCCAGAACCTGTTCGACCGTTACATCGCCTATGCCGACGCCTGGGTCGAGGACCAGGACTACAAGGATCCGGACACCGGCCAGATCTTCAACCGCGAGGTGTTGGACAGCGAGCTGTCGCAGATTGAGAAGCCGGCCGGCATCGCCAACCCGAAAGACTTCCGCAACGAGGTGGTGAAGTTCACGCTGCGTGCCCGTGCCCGCAACAACGGCCGCAATCCGTCCTGGACCAGCTACGAGAAGCTGCGCGAGGTGATCGAGAAGCGCATGTTCGGTCAGGTGGAAGATCTGCTTCCGGTCATCAGCTTCGGCTCCAAGAAGGATAGCGTGACGGAGAAGCAGCATTCCGAGTTCGTGCAGCGCATGGTCGAGCGCGGCTACACCCAGCGTCAGGTGCGGCGGCTGGTGGACTGGTACATGCGGGTAAACAAGGCGGGTTGACGCCCGCCCGGCGTAAGGCGGGCTTCATGCCGAATGTTATCGACCGCCGGCTCAATCCGAAGGACAAGAGCCTCGGCAATCGGCAGCGCTTCCTGCGACGTGCGCGCGAGGAGCTGAAGCGCACCATCCGCGACCAGATCAGGACAGGCAAGATCGCCGACGTCGACGCCGACCACAGCGTTTCCATGCCGGCGAAGGGCACCGGTGAGCCGACCTTCGAGAACGCCCGCGACAGCGGCCGCCGCCACCACATCCTTCCCGGCAACAAGGAGTTCATGCCCGGCGATCGCCTGCCGAAGCCGGGCGGCGGCCAGGGCGGCTCGCCCGGCCCCGGCCTGTCCCAGCGCGAGTTCGAGGACGACTTCCGCTTCGTGCTGTCGCGCGAGGAGGTGCTGGACCTGTTCTTCGAAGATCTCGAACTGCCCGACATGGTCAAGCTCAACCTCAAGGAGGTTCTCGCCTACAAGCCGCGCCGCGCCGGCTTCGCCAGGACCGGCGCGCCGACCAATATCAATGTCGGGCGCACCATGCGCAACAGCCACGGCCGCCGCATCGCGCTGAAGCGGCCGCGCCAGGCCGAACTGGACGCGCTGGCGGCGGAGATCGAGGCACTCGAGGCGAATCCCGTGCCGGGCCCGGCCATGCGGCAACGCATCGCGGAACTGCGCGAAGAGCTCGAGAGGCTGACACGGCGGCGCAAGCTGATCGGCTATGTCGATCCCGTCGACATCCGCTTCAACCGCTTCGACCCGCAGCCGATCCCGACCGCCAAGGCCGTCATGTTCTGCCTCATGGACGTCTCGGGCTCCATGGGCGAGCGCGAGAAGGATCTCGCCAAACGCTTCTTCGTGCTGCTGCATCTGTTCCTCAAGCGCCGCTACGACCGCACCGAGATCGTCTTCATCCGCCATACCCACGAGGCGCATGAGGTGGACGAAGAAACCTTCTTCTACAGCACCCAGAGTGGTGGCACGGTGGTCTCGACCGCGCTGGAGGAGATGCGCCGCATCATCGCCGAGCGTTACCCGCCGCGGGAATGGAACATCTACGCCGCCCAGGCCTCGGACGGCGACAATTTCGCCACGGATTCGGAGCGCTGCATCTCGCTTCTCGAAGGCGAGATCATGAAGCTGTGCCAGTATTTCGCCTATGTCGAGATCATCGATGAGCGCGAGCGCCACATCTTCGGTGCCACTGACAACGGCACGTCGCTGTGGCGCGCCTATCGCTCGATCGGCGACAGCTGTCCGAACTTCCAGATGACCCGCATCGCCCGTCCGGCCGATATCTATCCGGTCTTCCGCCAGCTTTTCGCCAAGCAACAGACGCAGAAGGGCGGCTGAATGAACCCGACGCCAAGGCGGGGAGAGAGATCCCGACTGCTGTTTTCCGACTCCGACTGGAGCTTCGAGAAGCTGTCGCGCGCCTATGACGCCATCGAGACCATCGCCCTCGACGACCTCGGCCTCGACGTCTATCCCAACCAGCTCGAGATCATCTCGTCGGAGCAGATGCTCGACGCCTATTCCTCGGTCGGCATGCCGCTGATGTACCGGCACTGGTCCTTCGGCAAGCATTTCCTCTATCACGAGCAGTTGTACCGCAAGGGCCTGCGCGGCCTCGCCTATGAGATCGTCATCAATTCCGACCCTTGCATCGTCTATTTGATGGAAGAAAACACCATGGCGCTGCAGGCGCTGGTGACCGCGCATGCCGCCTTCGGCCACAATCACTTCTTCAAGAACAACTATCTATTCCAGCAATGGACCGATGCCGCGGCGATCCTGAGCTATCTCGATTTCGCCAAGAGCTATATCGTCCGCTGCGAGGAAAAGCACGGGCTCGCCGCCGTCGAGCGCGTCCTCGACGCCGCCCATGCGCTGATGGAGCAAGGCGTGTTCCGCTATCGGCGCCCTCCCCGGCTGTCGTCCGAGAAGGAACGCGAGGGGCTGCGCGAGCGGCTGGAATATGAGGAACGCACCTTCAACGACCTGTGGCGCACCCTGCCGCGCGCCAAGGGCGACGGGGGCGAGCGCGACGAGGATCGCAGCGTCTCAGAGCGCAAGAAGTCGCTCAACCTGCCCGAGGAAAACCTGCTCTATTTCCTCGAGAAGAACAGCCTCGTGCTGGAGCCCTGGCAGCGCGAGCTGCTGCGCATCGTGCGCGTGATCGCGCAATATTTCTACCCGCAGCGGCAGACGCAGGTGATGAACGAGGGCTGCGCCACCTTCGTCCACTACACCATCATGAACACGCTGTTCGACCAGGGCCGCATCGGCGAAGGCGCGATGCTGGAGATCCTGCGCAACCACTCCAATGTCGTCTTCCAGCCCGGCTTCGACGATCCGCGCTTTTCCGGCATAAATCCCTACGCCTTGGGCTTTTCCATGATGCAGGACATCCAGCGCATCTCGATGGAGCCGACCGCGGAGGACCGCGACTGGTTCCCGGACATCGCCGGCAATGGCGACTGGCGCGAGACGCTGCTGGAGGCCTGGGCCAATCACCGCGACGAATCCTTCATCCGGCAGTATCTGAGCCCGGCACTGATCCGCAAATGGCGGCTTTTCGTGCTGGACGACAGCGCGCAGGAGCAGCATTTTGAAGTCGCCTCGATCCACAACGAGCGCGGCTACGAGAAGGTGCGCAGCGCGCTCGCCAACGGCTACGACATCGGGATGACGCGGCCGGACATCCAGGTGGTGGATGTCGATCTGCTGGGCGACAGGCTGCTGCGGCTGCAGCAGACGGTCAAGAACGGCGTGTTGCTGGAGAAGGAGAGCCGCGAGGCGACCCTGCGGCACATCAAGGAACTGTGGGGCTACGACGTCAGCCTCGCCGGCGTCGATGCCGAAACCGGCGCCATGCTCTACGAGCATTCGACCAAGCAGGCATCGACGTAGCGGCTGCGCCGGGCGCCTGGGCCCATGGCGGACGCCTTCCCGTAGCCGACACCAGGCCCGGGGAAAAAAGCGCGGACCTGCGCTCAGCCGGCCAGCGCGAGCGCCAATGGCTGCCGCGCGAACGATACGATTCGCGCCACCACGCCTGGATCTGAAAGGATTCGACGATGACCGAGCCCCGGCGCCCAATGCAGCGCCACGTGGGAGCCGGCACTTGCATAAGCACGCGCATCAGCTGCCGGCACCTCCCGATCTTCAGGCGCATGGACGACCAGCGCCGGCGCGTTTGCGGCGGCAAGCTGCCGCGATCCGGTGAACGCGTCGAGCCGGCACTGCGCGATCCGTTCGATGCACCCGACCATGGCCTCGCGCGAGCGGCCGCCAAGCCCGACCGTCCGGCAAAAATCGTCGAGCAGTTCGGCCATCGAATTCGGAGCGGCGATCAGCACAAGCCGCCCGGCTTGCAGCGGCGGCACGCCGGGGAGCACCCCGGCGACGGTATTGACCGCGACGGCGCCGCCGAAGGAATGCCCGGCGACGACGTCGAACGGACCGAACCATTGGCCCGCCTGCCCCACCGCGGCCACCGCCTTCATCATCGTCAGGCGCCGCCCCGTTGAAGCTCCATGGCCGGGCAGGTCGACCGCATAGACGCGAAATCCCGCCTTGTTCAGGCCCTCGATCACCGCCTGCATGTATTCGGTGCGCGAGCGCCAGCCATGGATCACCAGCGCCCGCCCGATTTCGGTGCCCGGCTGCGGCCGGAACTCGTGCACGACAAAGCAATCCGGCCCGGCCTTGAGCCTGTGATGCCGCGCCGTCTGCATGAAAGCGGCGCCCCGCATGACCGCCTTGCGCTCGCCCTCGGTCTGCCTGCCCGGATGGGGCGTGCGCGCGAACAGCGCAAAGGCGGCCCTGCCGGCTAGGCCGGGCGCCACCGTGTCGCCGAGACGGAAAAGCGTGCGGGTGACCCGAAAACCCAAAGATGCCATAATCCGCATCCATCAATTAGTTCAAGTGTGAACAGATTAGTTCAAGAGTGAACAATACGCAAGACCTTCCCTGGGACAATCCGCGCTTCCGCAACTGGGTGTCGGTGGCGCGTGCCTGTCATGCCGTGGAGCGGGCGCTGGGAGCGGCGCTGCAGCCGCTCGATCTCAAGCCGGCGCAGCTCGACGTGCTGATGAATCTCCACCGCCATCCCGGAATGTCGCAGCACGAACTCGCCCGGCGGCTGCTGGTCGGCCGCTCGAACATCACCATGCTGCTGCCGCAGCTCGAAAGCCGGGGACTGCTGCGGCGCGAGGGCGACGAGAAGGACCGCCGTGTGCTGCGGTTGACGCTCACGGAGGCGGGCGAGGCGCTCCTGCAGGAGGCGCTCAAGGTGCACACCGCGCTCATAGAGAAGGTGATGGCGGCCTTTTCGCCCAGCGAATGCGACCTCGTCGGCGAGCACATGCGCCGCATCGTCGAAGTGCTGAAGATCGACTGAGCGCCCTACTCCGCCGGCGCCCGCGCAGGGCGCCGGCTGGACGCGCTGCCGCCGATCATCGGCCGCAATATCGGTACGACTGCAATGGCCGCACCGATCGCCAGCACCCACCAGGCCGGCCGCACCGAGAAAGCGAATTGCAGATTGGCGGCGAGCACCCGCAACGGCGGGATACCGGTGGCAAAGCCGTACCAGGCATATTCGAGCGCGGCGGTGGCAAGCGCCGACAGCACCGCGGCCGAGATCAGCACGATCGGCGACGCCAGGCTGAAGCCGCGCCAACGCGCGAGACGGTACCCCATCAGCAGCACGAACAGGCCGCTCATCAGCGTCGCCTCGTAGACGTCGGCCTTGGTCTGCATGAAGAAGTGCAGGGCCGCCAGAATGCCTATCGCGTAAACCACCTTGTGCAGTCGGTTCCAGTTGCGCCCGAGCTTCTTGATGGCCGCGTCCGTCGAGGTTGCACCCAGGATCGCCAGCCCCGTCAGTGCCACGAAGCCGATGGTGAGATAGATCCTCAGCGCGATCTCGGAGGCGACGCGGGCAAGGTCGAGATTCTGGTCGATCACATAGAGCCCGAGATGCGCGAGCCCATAAAACAGCGCGGCGACGCCGATCATGCGGCGCACCACGATCAGCTTAGGCCAGTCCGCGATGCGCCTCAGCGGCGTCACTGCGAGCGAGATGAACAGCAGGCGGATCGCCCAGTCGCCGGTCTCGTGAATCGCCTCCGTCACCGGGCGCGGCCCCAGCGCTCCCGCTGCCCAGGACCAGGCGAGCAGGACAGCCGGCACGAACAGTCCGGCAAACACCACCGCCTTCAAGGCCGAGAACCGGCCCGCACGGTCGTTCCAGGGCATTTTTGCCGAAGCTGCCATCACGACAGCCTATACGCCGATGGCGGCGGAACTGTTACCGGACGGCTTCATCACGAGTGGGTGAAGCCGCCGCCGGAGACAAGCCCCCTCACCACATTGTCTTCTTCGCCCGCTCCGGCCATTCGCGGTCGTAGGCGTCGCCGTCGATCCGCGCCGCGCTGGTCCTGGCCAGGATCTTTCCCGGGGTCGGCAGGCTATCGGCATCGACGTGCTTCCGCGGGTTCCACAGATCCGACCGGTGGATCGCCCGCGCGCACTGAAAATAGACGGCCTCGATGGTTATCACGACGACCGATCGCGCCGGCTTGCCATCCACCGCAAGGCTGGCGCAAAGCTCCGGATCGACATCGACCACCGCCCGTCCGTTGACGCGCAGCGTGGTGCCGGACCCCGGGATGAGGAACAGCAGCCCTACCCTGCCGTCGCGCACGATGTTGCGCAGCGAATCGACCCGGTTGTTGCCGTGCCGGTCGGGCATCAGCAGCGTCTTCTCGTCGCGGATGCGCACGAAACCGCTGAGATCGCCGCGCGGGCTGCAGTCGAGCCCTTCCGGGCCGCTGGTTGCCAGCGCCACGAAAGGCGAGGCCTCGATCAGGGCCGCGTATTCGGGAATGAGCCGGTCGAGCTCCTTCACCAGCGAGGTCTCGCCTGGTCGGCCATACAGGGTTTCCAGTTGCTCCACATTTTCGATGATCGGCATGTTCAATCCCGCGAAAGTCCCTTTTCCTCGAGCTCGGCGAGGTAGTCCTGCCAACGGTCATCCTTCTCGTGTCCCAGCGTATGCAGGTACTGCCACGTGAAGATGCCGGTATCGTGAAAATCGTCGAAAGTGATGCGCACGGCGTAGTTGCCGACCGGCTCGACCTTGAGGATGGCGACGTTGCGCTTGCCCGGCACGGTGACGCGCTGCTCGGGCGAATGACCCTGCACCTCGGCAGAGGGCGACAGCACACGCAAAAGCTCGGCAGGCAGCGCGAAGGGCGCATGATTGGGGTAAGTGACCGTCAGCAGCCTGCGGTCCTTGGAAACCCGGAGTTCGGAGGGGGCTGTCATTTTCGGTGTGCTTTCTCCTACGTCTGCCGACTTCTTATGCCAAGACGCAGACCACTCCCAGCACCCCGGACCAATTTCACGACCAATGCAACGGCAGACATGTCTTGATTGTCGCATGCACTCGTACGACATAGTGGTATATAGCGGTCCATGACCTGGAGGAATGCGAGAGTGATGCAAGCGGACATGATCGACCCGTTCGGCCGCGCCATCACCTATTTGCGCGTGTCGGTCACCGACCGCTGCGACTTCCGCTGCACCTATTGCATGGCGGAGGACATGACCTTCCTGCCGAAAAAGGACCTGCTGTCGCTGGAAGAGCTCGACCGGCTGACCACGGTCTTCATCGAGAAGGGCGTGCGCAAGCTCAGGCTCACCGGCGGAGAGCCGCTGGTGCGCAAGAACATCATGCATCTGGTGCGCCAGATCTCGCGCCATCTCGACAGCGGCGCGCTGGAGGAGCTGACGCTCACCACCAACGGCTCGCAGCTCGCCCGCTTCGCCGCCGAGCTCGCCGATTGCGGCGTCAAACGCATCAACGTCTCGCTCGACACGCTCGATGCGGACAAATTCAGGACGATCACCCGCTGGGGCAATCTCGACCGCGTCATGGCCGGTATCGACGCCGCCCAGGCCGCCGGCCTCCACGTCAAGCTCAACGCGGTGGCGCTGAAGGACTTCAACGACCGCGAAATCCCCGAGCTTTTACGCTTCGCGCATGGGCGCGGCATGGACCTGACCGTCATCGAGACCATGCCGATGGGCGAGATCGACGCCGATCGCACCGACCAGTACCTGCCGCTGTCGCTGCTGCGCGCCGAACTCGAGCGGCAGTTCACGCTGACCGACATCCCCTACAAGACCGGCGGCCCCGCCCGCTATGTCGAGGTCGCCGAGACGGGCGGCCGGCTCGGCTTCATCACGCCGATGACCCACAATTTCTGCGAGAGCTGCAACCGCGTCCGGCTGACCTGCACCGGCACGCTCTATATGTGCCTTGGCCAGGAGGACGCGGCCGACCTGCGCATCCCGCTGCGCGCCTCGGAAGGCAACGAGCGTGTCGCGGCGGCGATCGACGACGCCATCGGCCGCAAGCCGAAGGGTCACGACTTCGTGATCGACCGGCGCACGCGCAAACCCGCCGTTTCCCGCCACATGAGCGTGACCGGCGGCTGAACGCGCATTTCCATCAGAAGTTTTGACTGGACTTCGGTGCCGCTGCGGCGCTAGCGGCATCTTCCAATTTTCAGATCAATGAATCATGCAGACGGATCGCGGCCCGCAACGGGTAGCGACGCCGTATGACACCACGATGAAGCCGCAAAAGAGTAATCTCGCCGAACGGCGCCGGGAGCGCCTCGTCTCGCTGCTGTCGCGCGCCGAGCGGCAGGGTGCGCGCTGGCAGTTCTGGGTCACCTCCGGAGCCATCCTCGGGGTCGCCATCCTGTTCGCGGCGCTGAGCAAATGGGACGCCGCCTTCGGCTATTCCCTCTCGATCCTGGCATTCTTCCTGCTGGTGAACCTGCTCAACTACCTGCTCGTCCGCCGCGGCCTGCAGCCGATCTGGCTGGGGCTCGTGCTCGGGACGCTCAACATCGTGGTGCTGACCGTCGTGGTGGTGGCGCCCAATCCGTTCCACCACGACGCGCTGCCGCAGGCCATGATGCTGCGCGAGGGGGGCTTCAAATATCTGCTGATCTTCGTCTGCCTGGGCGCGCTGACGCTGTCGCCGCGGCTGGCCGCCTGGCTCGGCACGGCGGCGGCGCTCTGCTGGACGGCGGCGATCCTGTGGGTGATCGTGCAGCCGGGCACCATCGTCGCGGCGCGGCCGATGGCCGGGATCAGCGTCGGCGAGCGCCTGCGCCTCCACCTCAATCCGCATTTCGTCGACATCGTCGAACAGGCGACCAACATCGCCGTCATTCTGATCATCGCCGGCATCATCGCCGCGGTGGTGGCGCGCACGCGCGCGCTCGCCGAGGACTACACCCGCGCCGAGCGCGCCCGCTTCAACCTCGCCCGCCATTTCTCGCCCAATGTCGTCGACGCGCTGGCCGCCGCCGACGAGCCATTCGGCCCGGTGCGCCGCCAGGAGGTGGCGGTGCTGTTCGCCGACATCGTCGGCTTCACCAACTTTGCCGAGGAACACCCGGCCGAGCAGGTGTTCGAGATGCTGCGCGAGTTCCACCGGCGCATGGAGCAGGTGGTGTTCGACAATGGCGGCACCGTCGACAACTATATCGGCGACTGCATCATGGCGACCTTCGGCATTCCGCGCCCCAGCGACGACGACGCCACCCATGCGCTGCGCTGCGCCCGCGCCATGCGCGACGCGCTCGACCTCTGGAACCACGAGCGGCAGCGCGCCGGCTTCGCGCCGGTCGACGTGCGTATCGGCTGCCAGTACGGACCGGTGGTGCTCGGCGCCATCGGCAGCGAGCGCAACCTGTCCTTCGCCGTCATCGGCGACACCTGCAACGTGGCGAGCCGCCTGCAGGTGGCGTGCCGCGAACTGGACGCCTCGATCTGCGTCGGTGACGCGCTGGTACGGCGCGTCGCGCCGGCCGGCGGCGACAACCCGCTCGCCGGCCTCGTGCAGGTCGAGGCGGTCTCGGTGCGCGGCCGCGACGCTTCGGTGGACGTGTGGATCCTGCCCGGCTGAGGCAATCCGCGGCGGCGCCGCCTTGGATCAGCATGTGAGGACGGCATGCACATTGCCGCCCCGGCGCCAGGACGCTAAGCCGCCCTCACCCGCACATTGGAATCCTGCCTCGTGGCCCTGTCCCCCAACCTTGCCGGCGCGCTGTTCATGGTGGTCTCCATGGCCGGCTTCACGCTCAACGACGCGCTCGTCAAATATGTGTCCGAGGGCATGAACGTCGCCCAGATCATGCTCATCCGCGGCGCCTTCGCCACCTTGCTGATCACCTTGTTCGCCTGGCACCAGGGCGCTCTGCGGATGTCCCGCCTGCTCTTTCATCCGCTGGTGCTGCTGCGGTCTTTGTGCGAACTCGGCGCGACCGTCTTCTTCCTGGTCGCCCTCGCTCATCTGCCGATCGGAGACGTCTCGGCGATCCTGCAGGCGCTGCCGCTCGCCGTCACGGTCGGCGCGGCTCTGTTTCTCGGCGAGCCGGTCGGCTGGCGGCGCTGGCTGTCGGTCGCCTGCGGCTTTGTCGGCGTGCTCATCGTCATCCGCCCGGGCTTCGCCGGCTTCAACGTCTATTCGCTGCTGGTGCTCGCCGCCGTGCTGTGCGCAACCGTCCGCGACTTCACCACCCGCGCCGTGCCAGATCATGTGCCGACGCTGCTCGTCTCGATGATGACGGCGGCGGTCGTCGCTGTCGCGGGCGCCGCGCTGGTGCCATCCTTCGGCGGCTGGAAGCCGGTCGAGACCTGGGAGATCGTCACGCTCGCCGCCGCCGCCGTCCTGCTCTTCGTCGGCTACCAGTTCATCATCCGCTCCATGCGCACCGGCGACATCTCCTTCATCGCGCCGTTCCGATACACATCGCTGCTGTGGGCGATACTGCTGGGCTTTCTGATGTTCGGCGAGGTTCCCGACCTGCCGATGATCGTCGGCTCCTCCATCATCGTGGCGTCCGGGCTCTACATGCTGTATCGCGAGCGTGTGGTCGGCGCGCGGCTGCCTGCGGCCCGCAGCACCGCGCCGCAGATGGCGCCCGACGGGCTCTGAGCCGTCGCAGCCGCAGGACGCATGCGGGACAGGATGAGGCACGAGGACGGCATCATAGGCGTGGTGTTGTGCGGCGGACGCTCCAGCCGCCTGGGCGGCGGCGACAAGCCGCTGCTGCGGCTCGACGGAAGGACGATGCTGCGCCTCGTCCTCGACCGGCTTCGCCCGCAAGTGGATGCGCTGGCGATCAGCGCCAATGGCGACCCGGCGCGTTTCGCGGACTACGCCCTTCCCATGCTGCCGGATACGGTGCCCGGCTTTGCCGGCCCGCTGGCCGGCGTGCTCGCCGCCATCCGCTGGGCGGCGCACCGGCCCGGCTGCGAAAGCGTGCTGACGGTCGCGGGCGACACGCCCTTCTTTCCGGCCGATCTTGCGCGACGGCTCGCTGCGGCAACTTCGCAAACGCCCGACCGCATCGCCGTGGCGACAAGCGGCGGGCGGCGCCATCCGGTCTTCGCACTCTGGCCGATCGCTCTCGCCGACGACCTTGAACGCTTCCTGACGCAAGAGGGCAGCGGCCGCGTCAACACCTTCATCGATAGGCACGGAGGCATCGACGTGGCGTTTCCACTGGTCGTCGGCGCGGACGGTGAGCTCGATCCCTTCTTCAACGTCAACACGCCGGACGACCTTGCCGAGGCCCGGCGGCTCGCGGAGATTTTTGGCCCTTGACGCAGCGCGTGTTCGGCATCACCGGCTGGAAGAATTCCGGCAAGACCACCCTGACCGAGCGGCTGGTGGCGGAGTTCGCCCGCCGCGGCTGGACGGTGTCGACGGTCAAGCATGCTCATCACGCCTTCGACATCGACCAGCCCGGAACCGACAGTTTCCGCCATCGCGCCGCCGGCGCCGGCGAGGTCGCCATCGTGTCGGGCGTGCGCTGGGCGCTGATGCACGAGTTGCGCGGCGACGCCGAGCCCGATCTCGACGCCATCCTGGCCAGGCTGTCGCCCTGCGACCTCGTCCTGGTCGAGGGATACAAGCGCGAACGGCACAAGAAGATCGAGGTGCGGCGGCTCGAGGCCAGGAGCCGAGAGCCGCTGGCGCCCGGCGACCCGGCGATCGTCGCCATCGCCGCCGACCACGCCGTCACCGGAACCGGCCTGCCGGTGTTCGCCCTGGACGATGTGACGGCGATAGCCGATTTTGTGGAAAACGTGACCGGTCTTGTCCGAAACTGACGCTGCGTCGCGTCGCATGCACTAAGGTCGCGAGTGGTTTGCGATTGCTTTTTAAGCAAAAACAGTGGGAATATCCGTCGATGCAGGCGCTTTCTTGCGCCGCTGGCCACGCCTAAGGGAACGGGCGGGCCGAAACAGAGAGGAACGACATGCGTATCATGACACGTATCGCCCTGGCGGTATCGGCAGCCGCGCTGGCGGCGTCCCTTGGCGCGGCAAACGCGCAGGAGACCCTGAAGATCGGCACCGAAGGCGCCTATCCGCCCTTCAACAACCTGACCGCCGACGGCAAGCTGGAAGGCTTCGACATCGACATCGCCAACGCGCTCTGTGACGAGATGAAGGTCAAGTGCGAGTTCGTCACCCAGGATTGGGACGGCATCATCCCGGCGCTGCAGGCGGGCAAGTTCGACGCCATCATCGCCTCGATGTCGATCACCGACGAGCGCAAGCAGAAGGTCGACTTCACCCAGAAATACTACAACACGCCGTCGGCCATCGCCGGCCCGAAGGATTCCGATCTCAAGGGCGTGACCAAGGAAGATCTGGCCGGCAAGACCATCGGCGTCGCCACCTCGACCACCCACTTCAACTATGCCACGCAGACCTTCACCGACTCCGAGATCAAGGGCTATCCGACGAGCCAGGAGTTCCTGCTCGATCTCGCCAACGGTCGTCTCGACGCTGTCGAGGACGACGTCAGCGTGCTCGAGGAATGGCTGAAGACCTCCGACGGCGCCTGCTGCAAGATCATCGGCCAGCCTGCGCCGCAGCCCGTCGAGATCTTCGGCGAAGGCGCCGGCATCGCCGTGCGCAAGGGCGAGACCGGCCTGGTCGAAAAGTTCAATGCCGCCATCAAGGCGATCCGCGCCAACGGAAAATACAAGGAAATCAACGACAAGTATTTCGGCTTCGACGTCTACGGCGCCGAATCCTGATAGCAAGTCGGCAGGCGGCGGGCATTCCCGCCGCTTGCCGGGCAGCCCGACGGAAACTGAGAACCGTTGCCGATGCAGAGCACCTGGACGCTGCTCAGTTGGGGTCCCGAAGGCTGGCTGGACGACATTGCCTATGGTGCGTTCATCACCGTCTCGCTTGCTCTGGCGACGCTTCCGCTGGGGCTTCTCGTCGGCTTCTTCGTCGCGCTTGCCAAGCAATCGAGCGAGCCGACGCTGCGGCTCGCCGGCAACATCTACACCACCATCTTCCGCGGCCTGCCCGAACTGCTGACCCTGTTTCTGGTCTATTTCGGCGCGCAGATCGGGTTTCAGAGCCTCATAGAACTTTTCCGGCCGGACGCGGCCATGGATGTCAACAGCTTCATCGCCGGCATGGTGGCGCTGGGCGTGGTGCTTTCCTCCTATGCCAGCGAAGTGTTCCTTTCTGCGTTCCGGGCCATCCCGCATGGCCAGTATGAAGGCGGCTATTCGATCGGCCTGTCGAAGGGCCAGACGATGCGCCTCGTCGTGCTGCCGCAGTTGATCCGCATCGCCCTGCCCGGCCTGGCCAATCTCTGGCTGGTCCTGCTCCTGAACACGGCTCTCGTCTCGGCGATCGGCCTGTCCGACATCCTGCGCCAGGCCGGCATAGCGGCGCGCGTGACGCGCGAGCCGTTCCTCTTCTTCGGGGTCGCCGTGTTGTTCTACCTGGCGTTGGCCGTCCTGTCGTCTTACGGCATCAGGGCAATCGAACGTGCCGTCGATGAGCGGAGCCCGCGATGAGCACCGCTGCGCGGGAAGCCGTTGATCTCGACCTTCCGCCTCGCGTAAACCGCGGGTGGCCGCGCGAGCGCATCGTCGGCACCATTCTCGTTGCGCTTTGGGCGGTGGCCGGGCTCTGCCTCGTGGCCTATCTGGTCGCCGCCTGGAACCCGGAACTGTTCTGGCGCTGGGCGCCGGCCTATCTCGCCGGCCTCTGGACTACGCTGTCCTTGTGCGCGATCTCGCTCGTGCTCGGCGCCGTGCTGTCCGTGCCCGTCGCCTATGGCCGCATGTCCGGCAACCGGCTGCTGTCGTCCCTTGCGTACGGTTTCGTCTATTTCTTCCGCGGCACGCCGCTGATCGCCCAGACCTTCCTCATCTATTACGGGCTCGGCTCCTTCCGGCCGCAACTGGAAATGGTCGGCCTCTGGAGTTTCTTCCGGGAAGCCTGGTACTGCGCCATCCTCGCCTTCACCCTGAATACCGCCGCCTATCAGGCCGAAATCCTGCGCGGCGCTATCCAGGCGGTGCCGCGCGGCCAGTGGGAGGGCGCCGCCTCGCTCGGGCTGCACAAGCTGCAGACACTCTGGAAGGTCGTCCTGCCGCAGGCGCTGATCGTGGCGCTGCGTCCCTACGGCAACGAGGTCGTGTTGATGATCAAGAGTTCCGCGGTAGTGGCGCTCATCACCGTTCTCGACCTGATGGGGCAAACCCGCCTCGCCTTCTCGCGCAGCTTCGACTACCAGACCTATATCTGGGCCGGGGTGATCTATCTCGCCATGGTCGAGGTGCTGCGGCACGGCACCGAATGGATCGAGCGCCGGATCACGCGTCACCTGAAGCGCTGACGCCGATTTTCTGCCATAAGGTCGGGAATCGGTTCTCGGACGAAAGGATTTGGCATGGCTTCAGTCGCATTTCTCGGTCTCGGCGTGATGGGCTACCCGATGGCCGCCCACCTGAAGCACAAGGGCGGGCATGACGTGACGGTGTATAACCGTACCACTGCGAAAGCCGAGAAATGGGTGGCAGAGCACGGCGGCGCGCTGGCGCCCACCCCCAGGGAGGCGGCGAGCGGCAAGGATTTCGTCTTCTCCTGCGTCGGCAATGACGACGACCTGCGCGAGGTGACGACCGGCGAGAGCGGCGCCTTCCAGGCGATGAAAAAGGGCTCGATCTTCATCGACAACACCACTGCCTCGGCCGAGGTAGCGCGCGAGCTGTCGGAGAAGGCAACCGCCGGTGGCTTCGGTTTCCTTGACGCGCCCGTCTCCGGCGGCCAGGCCGGCGCCGAGAACGGCGTGCTGACCGTCATGGTCGGCGGCGACGAGAAGCATTTCGAAAAAGCCAGGCCGGTCATCGACGCCTATGCGCGCATGGTCGGGCTGATGGGGCCTGCCGGCGCCGGCCAGCTCACCAAAATGATCAACCAGATTTGTATCGCCGGCCTTGTGCAGGGCCTCGCTGAAGGCATCCATTTCGGCAAGAAGGCCGGGCTGGACGTGGAAAAGGTCGTCGAGGTGATCTCCAAGGGTGCGGCCGGCTCCTGGCAGATGGAGAGCCGCCACAAGACCATGAACGCCGGCAAATACGATTTCGGCTTCGCTGTCGACTGGATGCGCAAGGATCTCAAGATCTGCCTTGAAGAAGCGGACCGCAACGGCGCCAGGTTACCGGTGACCGCGCTGGTCGACCAGTTCTACAAGGAAGTCCAGCAGATGGGCGGCCGGCGCTGGGACACCTCCTCGCTGCTGGCCAGGCTGGAGAAGAAATGACCGGCTCGGCAGTCGCCGAGCTGTCGCCGGCGTCCACCGCCGACGAGGTCATTTCCTACCTGAAATCGATCGGTTCGGAAGCGAACCGGCAGGGCATGCTGCGCTACGGCATCCGTATCGAGCGGGCGCTCGGCATCTCCCACGGCGTGCAGCGGCAGATCGCCAAAAGGATCAAGCGCAACCATGAGCGCGCCTTCGCGCTGTGGGCGAGCGGCATCATGGAGGCGCAGTTCATCGCCTCCGTCACGGCCGATCCCAGGCGCTTTTCCGCCGACGATGCAAGGTCTTGGGCCACTTCCTTTGATTCCTGGGACATCGTCGACGGCGTTTCCGACCTGTTCGTCGACACCGACCACTGGCGCACGCTGATCGAGGAGTTTGCCGCCGACGAACGCGAGTTCGTGCGCCGCACCGCCTTCGCCATGATCGCCTGGTCGGTGGTGCACCGGAAGCAGGAGCCGGAAGAGACTTTCCTCTGCTTCCTCGCGCTGATCGAGCAGCACGCCACCGATCCGCGCAACTTCGTCAAAAAGGCCGTCAATTGGGCGCTGCGCTCGATCGGCAAACGTTCAGCGAGGCTCCATGCCGCTGCTCTGGAACTCGCCGAAAGGCTGGCGGCCTCGCCCGACAAGACCGCCCGCTGGAACGGCAAGGACGCAGTAAGGGAGCTGAAGAGCCCGAAGACGCTCGAGCGGTTGGCAAAGAAGGCGCGCTGACGGCCTGCTTGCCGCGCGTCCTTCAAGGCTCGCCCGCGTGCGCCTTTTCACACCGGCGGCAGGTCGCCCCTCGCCCAGCCCTCGCTGATCAGCGCGGACCGTTCCACGAGTTCGCCCGCCTCGATGGCTGCCCGAATATCCTGCATCAGCCGCTGGTAGTAGGCAAGATTGTTCCAGGTGAGCAGCATGGCACCGAGCGCCTCCTGCGAGCGCACGAGATGGTGCAGGTAGGCGCGCGAATAGTCGCGCGAGGCCGGGCAGTCGCTCTCCTCGTCGAGCGGGCGCGGATCGTCGGCGTGGCGGGCGTTGCGCAAATTCACCTTGCCGCGCCGGGTGTAGGCCAGCCCGTGGCGACCGGCGCGTGTCGGCATCACGCAGTCGAACATGTCGATGCCACGCGCCACCGACTTCAGGATATCGTCGGGTGTGCCGACGCCCATCAGGTAGCGTGGCTTGTCGGCCGGCAACTCCGGGCAGGTCGCCTCCAGCATGTCGAGCATGACCGCCTGCGGCTCGCCGACAGCAAGTCCGCCGACGGCATAGCCTTTCAGGCCGAGTTCGCTCAGCGCCGCGGCCGAGCGCTCGCGCAGCCGCGCCTTGTCGCCGCCCTGGACGATGCCGAACATCGCCCTGCCCGGCTGGTCGCCGAAAGCAGCCTTGCAGCGCTCGGCCCAGCGTAGCGACAGCTCCATGGCGCGCTCGATATCCTTCTCCTCGCCCGGCAAGGCAATGCATTCGTCGAGCTGCATCTGGATGTCGGAGCCGAGCAGGCCCTGGATCTCGATCGAGCGTTCCGGCGACATTTCGTAGGCGGCGCCGTCGATATGCGAGCGGAAAGTGACCCCTTTTTCGTCGAGCTTGCGCAATTTTGCCAGCGACATCACCTGAAACCCGCCGGAATCGGTGAGAATTGGATGCGGCCAGCGCGAAAAATGATGCAGTCCGCCCAGCCGAGCGACGCGTTCGGCGCCCGGCCGCAGCATCAGGTGGTAGGTGTTGCCGAGGATGATGTCGGACCCCAGCGCCCGCACCTGGTCCATATACATGGTCTTGACCGTGCCGCCGGTGCCGACCGGCATGAAGGCCGGCGTGCGGATTTTTCCACGCGGCATGGCAACTTCCCCGCGCCGGGCGTTTCCATCGGTGGCGAGCACTTTGAAGCCGAACGTCTCAGTCATCACAGTCCTTGTCGTGAACGGGCGCGATCGCCTGCCGGTCGAGCGCCGCCCGGTCGCGGATGCCGCCGTATATTATTTGGCCCAGCGCGGCGCCGTGATCGATGTCACGGCTCCCGGCGAAAGAGAAGCCCCGCATCTCCATAGGAATAGAAACGATAGCCGTTTTCGATGGCATGCCGGTAGGCGGCGCGCATGGTGTCGAGGCCGGAAAAGGCCGAGACCAGCATGAACAGCGTCGAGCGCGGCAGGTGGAAATTGGTCATCAGCACCTCCACCGCTCGAAAACGGTAGCCCGGCGTGATGAAGATCGAGGTCTCCCCGGTCCAAGGCTGGACGCTGCCGGCTTCGCCGGCCGCGCTTTCGAGCAGGCGCAGCGAGGTGGTGCCGACCGCGACGATGCGCCCTCCCCGCGCCCGCACGGCATTGAGCGCGGCGGCGGTGTCCGCGGACACCTGGCCGCGCTCGGCATGCATCCTGTGATCCGTCGTATCGTCCGCCTTGACCGGAAGAAAGGTGCCGGCGCCGACATGCAGCGTCACGAAATGCCGCTCGATGCCGGCGGCATCCAGTGCCGCGAACAGCTCCGGCGTGAAGTGCAGCCCGGCCGTGGGAGCGGCGACAGCCCCCTCTTCACGCGCGTAGACGGTCTGGTAGTCGGCCAGATCGCGGGCATCGTCGTCGCGTTTCGAGGCTATGTAGGGCGGCAGCGGGATGTGGCCGACCTGATGCAGCGCCTCGTCCAGCACCGGACCGGACATGTCGAAGGCGAGCAGCGCCTCGCCGGCGGCGCGCTTCTCCACGACCGTGGCGTCGAGCGCGCCGAGGAAACAGGTATTGCCGTCATGGCCGAAACTGATGCGGTCGCCTTCGGCGACGCGCTTGGCCGGCCGCAGGAAGGCGAGCCAGCGGTCCGGCGCGACGCGCATATGCAGCGTCGCCTCGACATGTGCCTGGTTGTCGCCGCGGCGGCGGATGCCGCGAAGCTGCGCCGGGATGACTTTTGTGTCGTTGAAGACCAGCGCGTCGCCCGCTTTCAGCAGGTCCGGCAGGTCGCGGACGGTGCGGTCCTCGAGACCGCTGTCCGGCCGCACGACCAGCAGTTTTGCGGAATCGCGCGGCACCGCGGGGCGCAGCGCGATCCGGTCTTCCGGCAGCTCGAAGTCGAACAGGTCGACCTTCATTCGCCTTCCGAGCACTCCACGGCCCAGGCGCCGACGCCCTTCATGCCGAGCACGCCAGCTGAGACGCGAGACTCGCCTTCCTGCAGCTTGACCACGCGCAGCCGTCCGACGACCTCGTTCACCGCTTCGTCGGTGATGTCGAGCAGCAGGTGCTTATCGTCCTCGAAAGCCTGCCCGACCAGAATCGGCTGGCCGGGAAAGCTGTCGGGGGTGCTCGACCAGGTCTTGTCGCCGACACGCACGACAAGACGCGAGATCGACAGCACGTCGACATGACCGACGAGCAGATCGATCGAGACGTCCTTGCCGTTGCCGCAAGTGAGCTCGCCCGTGGCGTATGCCGGCGCCGATAGCAGCGCCGGCGCCACCAGGCAGATTGCGGCGAGCGTCCGCTTCATCACTTGACGTCCGCGGCGACCTTCAGCGACACGATCTTGTCGGGATCCTGCACCGGCTCGCCACGCTTGACCTTGTCGACGTTCTCCATGCCCTCGATCACCTGGCCCCAGACCGTGTACTGGCGGTTGAGGAAGCCGGCGTCCCCGAAGCAGATGAAGAACTGCGAGTTGGCGGAATTCGGGTTCTGGGCCCGCGCCATCGAGCAGGTGCCGCGGCCGTGATTGACGTTGGAGAACTCGGCCTTCAGGTCGGGCTTGTCGGAGCCGCCCATGCCGGCGCGGCCCGGATTGAAGCTCGGCTTGGAGGAATTGCCGAACTTGACGTCGCCGGTCTGCGCCATGAAGCCGTCGATGACGCGATGGAAGACCACGCCGTCATACGCGCCCTCGCGCGCCAGCTCCTTGATGCGCTGGACGTGGCCAGGAGCGAGGTCGGGGAAGAGCTCGATCACCACCTTGCCCTTGGTCGTCTCCATGATGAGCGCCTGCTCGCGATCCTTGATCTCGGCCATGCTTGTTTCCTTTGCGTTCGAGGTTTTTTCGACCGACCTCTCGGCCGAGGGGTGCGGATCGCGGCCTAGTTGCCGTCCGCGGCGATACGGACCTTCACCATGCGGTCGGGATCGCTGACGACGCCGTTCTGATTGGCATCGCCCTTCTTGATCTTGTCGACCAGATCCATGCCGCTCTCCACCTGGCCGACGACGGTGTACTGGCCATTAAGGCCCGGATTGGGCGCGAGCATGATGAAGAACTGCGAATTGGCGGAATCGGGGTCCTGCGCGCGCGCCATGCCGACTATGCCCCGCACATAGGGCTCGCTGGAGAATTCCGCCGGCAGGTCCGGGCGCTCGGAGCCGCCCGTCCCGGCCTGGGCCGGGTCGTACCCGTTCGCCATGTCGCCGTACTGCACGTCGCCGGTCTGCGCCATGAAGCCATCGATGACGCGATGGAAGGCGACGTTGTCATAGGCGCCCTCACGCACCAGCGCCTTGATCTGCTCGACATGCTTGGGCGCGAGGTCGGGTCGCAACGCAACCGTCACGTCGCCGTCCTTCAGAGTGACGATCATGGTGTTCTCGGGCTCGGCCGCCAGTGCGGGGCCGAAACCGAGCAAGGCGCCGGCAAGGACGAGCGACGCGGCAAGTCTCGTGAACTTCATCAGAGAAACTCTCCAAATTCCCGTTACGTCTCGAATTTCTTCTCCAGCGCGTCGGCGACGACGGCGGGAACGAAGGGACGGATGTTGCCGCCCATCGACGCGATCTGGCGCACGAGTGTGGCGGTAATGGTTCTGACCGACGGACTGGCCGGCAGGAACACGGTCTGCAGGTCAGGCGCCATGGTCTCGTTCATGCCGGCCATCTGCATCTCGTAGTCGAGATCGGTGCCGTCGCGCAGGCCGCGGATCATGATCGAGGCGCCGACCGTTCGGGCGGCGTCGATCACCAGACCGTCGAAGGAGACCACCTTGATGCGTGAGGCATCCTCTCCGAACTCGGTCATGCTCGCCGCCTCGATCAGGCCGACGCGGTCCTCGAAGGAAAACAGCGGCTTCTTGCCGGGATGGATGCCGATCGCCGCGTGCACGATGTCGGCCACGGCGAGCGAGGCCTTCAGGACGTCGAGATGCCCGTTGGTCAGCGGGTCGAACGAGCCGGCATAGATGGCGATGCGCTCTGTCATGGCCGCAGCTTCTAGCGGCAGCCGGAGGCAAAGGCAATTGCGTCGCACGCCCCGGAACCGGCGGACGGCCGTGAACCAGGAATGAACACAATGATCACGAAAGGTTCACCGGCAACCGGCCAAGTTGATCCCCATATTGAAACCAAAGGGAAGGAAAGCGCGTTACAGCCGCAGGAGAACCCGCCATGATGATCTACATGCTCGCCATTGCAATGACCCTCGCCATGCTGATCGGCACCGCTTTCAGCCTCCACGGAGAGGCGGAACGCATAAAGGTAGAGAACCGCAGCAAGCGCGGCCAGGGTTTCGGCGCCGGCGATCGGCGATAGAGACGGCAGGACTTTTCCTGACCTTCGCTCCGGTCTTCGTCCGAAGGCCGTTCAAACCAGCTCCACCTCGACCACACCGGGCACGGCCTTCATGGCCGATGCCAGCAGCGGCGAAAGCCGATAGCGCTCCGGCAGCGCGATCTCGACCTCGCCGCGCGCCTCCTCCTTGAGCACGATGAAGCTGACCTGGCCGTCGCCCTTGACCGTGAGCTGGCCCGCCAGCGCGTTGAGCGGCGCGGCGTCGCGCACGTAGATGCGCAGCGCCTTCTGCACGCGGCTCGCCTCGTCCTCGAGCGACTGCACGGTCTGGATGCGCAAACTGACGCCCTCCGGCCGGTCCTCCGCCGCCACCGTCAGCACCACGGAGCGGCCGGGCTCCAGCAGATCGCGGTACTGCGCCAGCGTCTCGGAAAACATCACCGCCTCGTACTGGCCTGTCTGGTCCGAGAACATAACGACGCCCATCTTGTTGCCGGTGCGGGTCTTGCGCTCCTGCTTGGACGTCACCGTGCCGGCCAGCCGGCCCGCCGTGGCGCCGCGCTTCACGGCGATGGAGAAATCGACCCAGTTCTGCACCCGCATCTTCTCGAGTGCCGCCTTGTATTCGTCGAGCGGATGCGCCGAGAGATAGAAGCCGACGGCCAGAAACTCCTTGTGCAGGCGCTCGGCCGGCAGCCAGGGCTCGGCGGCGGGCAGGATCAGCTTCTGCTGGCGGCCGGCCGAGCCCGAGCCGAACATGTCGACGATGCCGAGCGCCGCATCCTCGTGGGCGCGCGACGCCAGGCCCATCATTCGCTCGATGCCCGCCATCATGGCGGCGCGGTCGTGGCCGAAGCAGTCCATGGCGCCGGCGAGAATCAGGCTTTCGAAAACGCGCTTGCCGACGACCTTCGGGTCGACCCGCTCGCAGAAATCCTCGAGATCGGCGAAGGGTTTCTCCCTGCGCTTCGCCACGATGTGCTCGACCGCCGCGTCGCCGACGCCCTTGATCGCGGCCAGCGCATAGAAGATGCGGTTCTCCTCCACCTCGAAGTCGCGATACGAGGTCTTCACGGATGGCGGCACCACGTCGATGCCGAGCCTGAGCGCGTCCTGGCGGAAATCCGCCAGCTTGTCAGTGTTGCCCATGTCGAGCGTCATCGACGCGGCCAAGAACTCGACCGGGTAGTGCGCCTTCAGGTAGGCGGTCTGGTAGGAGACCACCGCATAGGCGGCGGCGTGCGACTTGTTGAAGCCATAGTCGGCGAATTTCGCCAGCAGGTCGAAGATGAAGTCGGCCTGCTGCTTGGTCAGCCCGTTCTTCACCGCGCCTTCGACGAAGCGCACGCGTTGCGCGTCCATCTCGGCGCGGATCTTCTTGCCCATGGCGCGGCGCAAAAGGTCGGCCTCGCCGAGCGAATAGCCGGAAAGCTCCTGCGCGATCTGCATCACCTGCTCCTGGTAGACGATGACGCCCTGCGTCTCCGCCACCAGATGGTCGATCATCGGATGGATCGACGCGATCTCTTCTTCCTTGTGCTTGCGGGCGTTGTAGGTCGGGATGTTCTCCATCGGGCCTGGCCGGTAGAGCGCCACCAGCGCGATGATGTCCTCGATACGGTCCGGCTTCATGCCGATGAGGGCCTTGCGCATGCCGGCCGATTCCACCTGGAACACCCCGACCACTTCGCCGCGCGACAGCATCTGGTAGGTCTTCTGGTCGTCCAGCGGCAGTTTTGCCAGGTCGATGTCGACGCCGCGCCGGCGGATCAGCTTCACCGCGGTCTCCAGCACTGTGAGGGTCTTCAGGCCGAGGAAGTCGAACTTCACCAGCCCCGCCTCCTCCACCAGCTTCATGTTGAACTGGGTGACCGGCATGTCGGAGCGCGGGTCGCGGTACATCGGCACCAGCTCGGACAGCGGCCGGTCGCCGATGACGATGCCGGCGGCATGCGTCGAGGCGTGGCGGTAGAGGCCCTCCAGCTTCTGGGCCATGTCGAGCAGGGTCTGGACGATCGGCTCCTTCTCGACCTCCTCGGCGAAGCGCGGCTCGGCGGCGATGGCATCGGCCAGCTTGACCGGGTTGGCCGGGTTGGCCGGCACCATCTTGCACAGCCGGTCGACCTGGCCGTACGGCATCTGCAGCACGCGCCCGACGTCGCGCAGCACCGCGCGTGCCTGCAGCGAGCCGAAGGTGATGATCTGGCCGACCTGGTCACGGCCGTATTTCTCCTGAACGTAGCGGATCACCTCCTCGCGACGGTCCTGGCAGAAGTCGATGTCGAAATCCGGCATCGACACGCGGTCAGGATTGAGGAAGCGCTCGAACAGCAGCGAGAAGCGCAGCGGATCGATGTCGGTGATGGTGAGCGCATAGGCGACCAGCGAGCCGGCGCCCGAGCCGCGGCCCGGCCCCACCGGAATGCCGTGCGCCTTGGCCCATTTGATGAAGTCCGCGACGATCAGGAAGTAGCCGGGGAATTTCATGCGCTCGATGATGCCGAGTTCGAATTCCAGGCGTTCGCGATACTGCTCCTCGGTGAAGCCCTGCGTCATGCCAACCGTCTCGAAGCGGTGAACCAGGCCTTCGCGCGCCTGCCGGCGCAGTTCCTCGACCTCCGCCTTCTCGGCGTCGTCGCCGCTGCCGGTGAAGCGCGGCAGGATCGGCGAGCGCTTCTTCGGATAATAGGAGCAGCGCCTGGCGATCTCGACGGTGTTGTCGATCGCCTCGGGCAGGTCCTCGAACAGCGCCGCCATCTCGGCCTGGCTCTTCAGGTAGTTGTCGGGCGTCAGCCGGCGGCGGTCGTCGGAGGCGACGACCGAACCCTCGGCGATGGCGATCAGCGCGTCATGCGCCTCGAAATCATCGCGCGCCGGAAAGAAGGCCTCGTTGGTGGCGACCAGCGGCAACTCGTGGCGGTAGGCTAGGTCGATGGTCGCCGCCTCGATGCGGCGATCCCAATTGCCCACCCGCTCCAGCTCGACATAGAGCCTGTCGCCGAAAATCTCCTTGAGTTTGAGCAGGCGGTTCTCGGCAAGATCCGCATGGTCGAATTTCAGCGCCATGCCGACCGGCCCGCGCGGCCCGCCGGTAAGGCAGATCAGACCTGCGGAAAGCTCCTCCAGCCATTCGGTCGAGATCTTGATCGCCTCGCCCGCCGGGCCGTCGAGATAGGCGCGGCTGACCAGGCGCACCAGATTGGCATAACCGTCGGCGGTCGCAGCGATCAGCACGACCGGATTGTGCTCGACGCCGGCGCGCCGCTGGGCGCCGCTGCGGCCATCGCTCGGCTCGCCGCTGAAGGAAAGGTCGAGTTGGCAGCCGATCAGGGGCTGGACGCCGTCCTTCACCGTCTTGTTGGCGAATTCCAGCGCCCCGAACAAATTGTTGGTGTCGGCGATGGCGATCGCCGGAGCCCGGTCCTTCAGCGCATGCGCGACGATCTTGCCGATCGGCAGCGCGCCTTCCAGCAGCGAATAGGCGGAATGCACGCGCAAATGGATGAAGATGCCGGGCGTCTGGCCGCGCATTTCCGGTTTGCCGTCGACTTCCGGCGCGGATTCGGCCAGGCCCGGCGTGAACACCGCCGCCTCTGCGACGGCAGCGCCGCCGGACTGCATGGCGGCACGCAGGATGGGATCGCGCGGGGGTCGGTCGGCGGACATGGCAACTCGGCTGGAGACTCGGGGCTCGACGCCTATTGTCGCGCAACCGCGGGAGCGATACCAGACATATTGCCCGCTGCTCACAAGCGGGGCGATGCCGTTGGCGCCCGTTATCGGATGTCGGGGATAACCCGCGGGATATCGTCGATGCTGAGGCCGAAATAGCGCGTCAACAGCAGCAGGAAGCCGAAGATCAGAGCCGAGACGATCGTCGTCCAGATGACGGCGCGCAGCATGTGCGGTCCGCGCGGCGCGCTGGAGACGGTGCCGAGCACCGTCTCGCCGTCGTCGTCCTGCGTCTTCAGGCCGAAGGGCAGCACGGCGAACAGCACCGTCCACCAGATGATGAGATAGACGGCGAAGGCCGAGATGTAGGTCATGGGCTCACGCCTGCTCCAGTTCCACCAGCGTCCCCAAAAAATCCTTGGGATGCAGGAACAGTACCGGCTTGCCGTGCGCGCCGATCCTGGGATTGCCGTCGCCGAGCACGCGCGCGCCGGAAGCCTGCAGCCGGTCGCGGGCGGCGAGGATGTCGTCGACCTCGTAGCAGACGTGGTGCATGCCGCCGGACGGATTCTTCTCCAGGAAGGCAGTGATCGGTGAGGCTTCGCCCAAAGGCTCCAGGAGCTCGATCTTGGTGTTGCCGGTGTCGATGAAGACGACGGTTACGCCGTGCTCCGGCAGGGCCTGCGCCGCGCTCACCCTGGCGCCGAGCGTGTCGCGGTAAACCGCTGCCGCGGCTTGCAGATCCGGCACGGCGATGGCGACGTGGTTCAGGCGGCCAAGCATTGATGCAAACCCAAGCGAATAGCGAATAGGAAATAGCGAATAGAGGAAGAACCGACGCGAGAGCTATTCGCTATTCGCTACTCCCTATTCGCTCGTCTCACCTCGTAACAAACACCGTCACCAGCGGCTTCTTACCCCAGGCTTCGTTGGCGGAGCCGCGCACGGCGCGGCGCACCGCCTCCTGCACGAGGTCGAGGTCTTTTCGGCGCTGACGGGGGATGGAGTCCACCGCGCCGATTGCCGCATCGAGCATGATGTCCTCGATCTCCTCGCCCCTGGCGTCGAGTTTTGCTACGCCGATCGACACGATGTCGGGTTCGCCAGCGAGCTCGTATTTGTCGTCGAGCACGACATTGACGGCGACATGGCCGGCGAAGGAGAGCTTGCGCCGTTCGCGGATGCCCATCGCCTCGTCGTCGCCGACGAGCTTGCCATCCTTGTAGAAGCGGCCGAACGGCACCCGGTCGACGATCTCGGCCGCGCCCGGCGCCAGTCGTATCATGTCGCCGTCGCGCACCTGCGCTACTTCCGCAATGCCGGCTTCGGCCATCAGCGCGCCCTGGGCGACCAGGTGCGCCGCCTCGCCGTGCACGGGAATGCCGATCTTCGGGCGCGTCCACTCATACATGCGCCTGAGTTCGTTGCGGCGCGGATGACCGGAGACGTGCACCAGCGCGTCGCCGTCCTCGATGATCTTCACGCCCTGGTCGATCAGAAGGTTCTTGATCTCGAGGATCGCCTTCTCGTTGCCGGGAATGGTGCGCGAGGAGAACACCACGACGTCGCCCGCCGTCAGCGCCACCGTCTTCATCTCGTCGCGGGCGAGCTTTGCCAACGCGGCGCGCGCCTCGCCCTGGCTGCCGGTGCAGATCACGACAAGATTCTCGCGCGGGATATAGCCGAAATCCTCTTCGGCGATGAACTCCGGCAGCCCGTCCATGTAGCCGAGCTCGCCCGCCACATTGACGACGCGCTTCAGCGAGCGGCCGAGCAGCAGGCACTGCCGGCCGGCGTCGCGCGCCGCTTCGGCGATCGAGCGGATGCGGCCGACATTGGAGGAAAAGGTGGTGACGGCGACGCGGCCGGGCGCCGTCTCGATGACGCTGCGCAGCCCCTGCCCCACCGCCTGCTCCGACGGCGATTCGCCGTCGCGCAGCGCGTTGGTGGAATCGCAGACCAGAGCCAGCACGCCAGCGTCGCCGATCTCGCGGAAGCGTGCCTCGTTGGTGAGCGGTCCGATCTCCGGCGCCGGGTCGATCTTCCAGTCGGCAGTGTGGACGACAGTGCCGAGCGGCGTGGTGATGGCGAGCGACACCGGCTCGGGGATGGAATGGGTGACGGCGACCGCCTCGATGCCGAACGGGCCGGCCGTGAACTTTTCGCCGGCGCGAAAGATGTTGACCGGTATTTTCGGCCCGCCGCCGTCCGACTGCCGCTTGGCCTCCAGCAGCCCGGCGGCGAAGGGCGTCATCCACACCGGCGCCTTCAGCTTCGGCCACAATTCCAGCAGCGCGCCGTAATGGTCCTCATGCGCGTGGGTGATGACGATGCCGCGCAGCCGGTCGGCCTGAGCCTCGATAAAGCGGATGTCGGGAAGCACCAGATCGACGCCGGGAAGCGTGGCGTCCGGGAAGGTCACGCCAACATCGACCACCAGCCATTCGCGCCGGTCCGCAGGCCCGAAGCCATAAAGGGCGAAGTTCATGCCGATCTCGCCGACGCCGCCGAGCGGGGCGAAGACGAATTCGGGACCTGAATATCTTGCCATGTCTACCTCGTGGATGCCGGGGACAGTTTACGTTCTTTCCGCAGAAAGCGGTGGCGCTTCATGTCGCACAGGCGGAAAAAAGTAAGCTGTCCTTGAATGAATTCACACCGCGCCCGCCGAGGCGACCGCGCCGAAATGCACGTCGCCCGCGGCGATCGCGATCCTGCCGCCGTCCTCCTCGCGGATGACGAAACGGCATTCCTCATCGATCGTCTCGAACACGCCGCGCACGATCCTGTCGTCGGCTCGCACGGCGACCTCGCTGCCGAGGCCGGCAGCGCGCGCCAGCCAGCGCTTGCGGATGCGCGCCAGCCCCCTGCCCTCGTCCCAGTCACGCATCGCCACGCTCCAGGCGTCGGACAGCGCCAGAAACAACGTCGCCGCGTCGGCGCGCGCGCCGAGCGCCATGAGCGACGTCGCCGGATAGGGCAGGCCTTCGGGATAGGCCGCGACATTGACGCCGATGCCCACGGCGATGGCCGCCCGCTCGTCCGAGATCATCGTCGATTCCAGCAGGATGCCGGCGAGCTTGGCCCCACCGGCAAGCACGTCGTTCGGCCATTTGAGTTCGAAGCGCCCGCCTTGCGTGGATTGACCGCCGTCCGGTCCGACCGCGATGCCGGCGCCCGGCGCAACCGCGTCGAGCGCGTCCGACAGAGCGAGGCCGGCGACGAAGCCGAGCGTCGCCGCCACCCGCAGGTCACGCCCGACAATCAGCAGCAGCGTGGCCGCGAGATTGCCTTGTGGCGTCGCCCAGGCGCGTCCGCGCCGCCCGCGCCCGCTCTCCTGCCGGCTTGCCACCACCCACAGCTTTCCAGGATCGCCGGCGCGGGCATGCTCAATCGCCAGCGCGTTGGTGGAGCCGACCGTTTCGTGCGCGTCGAGCCGGTAGCCGTCGGCGATCGCGGTCGGGGCGAGCTGGAACGCCATCGCCTCAGAAGAACGATTTCGCGGCGGCCTCGGCCATGCTGCCGATCGGCGCGCCGATCAGCACGTAGAACAGCACGAAGGCACCGGACACGCCGAGCACCAGCCGAAGCTCGCCGGCCATCGGCAGGAAGCCGCCGACCGGCTCGTCGAACCACATGATCTTGATGATGCGGAGATAGTAGTAGGCGCCCACCACCGAAGCCAGCACGCCGATGACGGCGAGCGCATAGAGTTCGGCATCGATGGCGGCGAGGAAGACGTACCACTTCGCCCAGAAGCCGGCGAGCGGCGGGATGCCGGCCAGCGAGAACATCAGGATGGTCATGATCGTCGCCATGCCGGGATTGGTGGTCGACAGGCCCGCCAGGTCTCCGATCTGCTCGACGTTGCCGTCCTTGCGGCGCATCGCCAGGATGAAGGCGAAGGTGCCGAGCGTCATCACCAGATAGATCAGCATGTAGATGGCGACGCCGCGCACGCCGGCCTCGGTGTTGGCGGCGAGGCCGACCAGGGCAAAACCCATGTGGCCGATCGAGGAATAAGCCATCAGCCGCTTGATGTTCTTCTGGCCGATCGCCGCCACGGAGCCGAGGATCATCGAGGCGATGGCGATGAACACGACGATCTGCTGCCAGTCCGGCGCGATCGGCTCGAACGCACCCATGGTGACGCGCACGAGCAGCGCCATCGCTGCCATCTTCGGCGCGGCGGCGAAGAAGGCGGTAACCGGCGTCGGCGCGCCTTCGTAGACGTCGGGCGTCCACATGTGGAACGGCACGGCCGAGATCTTGAAAGCAAGGCCGGCCAGCACGAAGACCAGGCCGAAGACGAGGCCGAGCTGACGCTCGCCCTGCCCGAGCGCCGCGGCGATCGCCTCGAAGCTGGTGTTGCCGGTGTAGCCGTAGACGAGGCTGATACCGTAGAGCAGCATGCCTGACGACAGCGCGCCGAGCACAAAGTATTTGAGGCCGGCCTCCGTCGAGCGGGCGCTGTCGCGGTTGATCGCGGCGACCACGTAGAGCGACAGCGACTGCAGCTCGAGGCCGAGATAGAGCGAGATCATGTCGTTGGCCGCGACCATCAGCAGCATGCCGAGGGTGGCCAGCAGGATCAGCACCGGATACTCGAACTTGTCGAATTTCTCGGCCTTGGCGAAGCCGACCGACATGATCAGCGTCACCACCGAGCCGATGAGCGTCAGAATCTTCATGAAGCGGCCGAAGGCGTCGCTGACGAAGGCGCCGCCGAAGGCCGTGCCGTCGCCGGTGAAGAGCAGCATCCAGGCACCGGCGGCGATCAGCACCGCCACCGCCAGGCCGGTCACCGTGGTGTTCGCCCGCTCGCCTGAAAAGACGCCGACCATGAGCAGCGCCATCGCGCCGAGCGCGATGATCAGCTCGGGCGCTGCGAGCGAAAGGCTGAGGGAAAGGTCTGGCGTCATCTGCCGTGGTCCTGTCAGTGCGCGGCGGCGGGCGCTGCCGCCGCCGGTTCGGCCGCCGCCGCCTGCGGCGCTGCCTCGATGGATGCGGAAACCTGATTGACGAGCGCCTGCACGGAGGCCGCCGTCGCGTCGAAGACCGGCGCCGGATAGACGCCGAAGAAGATGGTGAGCACGACCAGCGGGTAGATCACCGTCTTTTCACGCGGCGATAGGTCCAGCAGCCCCTTCAGGCTCTCCTTCGACAGCACGCCGAAGACCACCTTGCGGTAGAGCCACAGCGCGTAGGCCGCCGACAGGATTACGCCGGTGGCTGCGAACAGCGCCACCCAGGTGTTGACCTGGAAGATGCCGACCAGCGTCAGGAACTCGCCGACGAAGCCGCTGGTGCCCGGCAGGCCGACATTGGCCATGGTGAAGATCAGGAACACCACGGCATATTTCGGCATGTTGTTGACCAGCCCGCCATAGGCGGCGATCTCACGGGTGTGCATGCGGTCATAGATGACGCCGACGCACAGGAACAGCGCGCCGGAGACCAGGCCGTGCGACAGCATCTGAAACAGCGCGCCCTGTATGCCGGCCTGGTTCATCGCGAAGATGCCCATGGTCACGTAGCCCATATGCGCCACCGACGAATAGGCGATCAGCTTCTTGATGTCCTCCTGCATCAGCGCCACCAGCGAGGTGTAGATGATGGCCACGACCGACAGCGCGAACACCAGCGGCGCGAAATCGGCCGAGGCGAGCGGGAACATCGGCAGCGAGAAGCGCAGGAAGCCGTAGCCGCCCATCTTCAGGAGGATCGCCGCCAGGATGACCGAACCGGCCGTCGGCGCCTCGACGTGGGCATCGGGCAGCCAAGTATGCACCGGCCACATCGGCATCTTCACCGCGAAGGAGGCGAAGAAGGCGAGCCACAGCCATGGCTGCATGCCGGCCGGGAAGGCGTGGGTCAGCAGCGTCGGGATGTCCATCGTGCCGGCCTGCCAGTACATCGCCATGATGGCGAGCAGCATCAGCACCGAGCCGAGCAGCGTGTAGAGAAAGAACTTGAAGCTGGCATAGACGCGCCGCTTGCCGCCCCACACGCCGATGATGATGAACATCGGGATGAGGCCGGCCTCGAAGAACACGTAGAACAGCACCAGGTCGAGCGCGCAGAACACGCCGATCATCAGCGTCTCGAGCAGCAGGAAGGCGATCATGTATTCCTTGACGCGCTTCTCCACCGACACCCAGGAGGCGAGGATGCAGAGCGGCATCAGGAAGGTCGTCAGGATGACGAACAGCATGGAGATGCCGTCGACGCCCATCTTGTAGGCGATGCCGCCGCCGAGCCAGGCGACTTCCTCGACCATCTGGAAGCCGGGTTCCGAATTGTCGAACCCGATCCAGATGAACAGCGACAGGATGAAGGTGAAGACGGTCGTCAGCAGGGCGACATTGCGGATGTTGCGCCGCGCGATCTCGCCGTCGTCGCGGATGAGCAAAATCAGGAACGCTCCGACCAGCGGCAGGAACGTGACCGTGGAGAGGATCGGCCAGTCGGTCATGGTCTAGAACGAGCTCCCGAGCATCATCCAGGTGACGAGCGCCGCGACGCCGATCAGCATGGCAAAGGCATAGTGATAGAGATAACCGGTCTGCAGCTTGACCACGCGGTTGGTGAGATCCATCACCCGGGCCGACACCCCGTCGGGACCGAAACCGTCGATCAGCCAGCCGTCGCCGCGCTTCCACAGGAAATAGCCGAGACGCTTCGCAGGCCTGACGAACAGGAAGTCGTAGAGCTCGTCGAAGTACCACTTGTTGAGCAGGAACTGGTAGAGCAGGCGGTGGCGCTGCGCGACCTGCCGCGGCGTCTCCGGGCTGCGGATGTAGAAGTGGTAGGCGACGAGGAAGCCACCCAGCATCGCCAGGAACGGCGCCAGCTTCACCAGCATCGGCACGTCGTGGAAGTCGTGCAGGATGTGGTTGTCGGGCAGCGTGAACAGCGCCGTCTTCCAGAACGCCTCGTAATGCTCGCCGATGAAGTAGTCGTGGAAGACGAAGCCGGCGAACAGCGCGCCGACGGCGAGCAAATAGAGCGGCACCAGCATGACGGGCGGCGATTCATGCACATGGTGCATGACGTCGGCAGTGGCGCGCGGGGTGCCGTGGAAGGTCATGAAGATCAGCCGCCACGAATAGAAGCTGGTGAAGGCGGCGGCCACGACCAGGAGCACGAAGGCCGCGCCGGCGAAGGCGTTGTGGCCGACGAAGGCGCCCTCGATGATGGCGTCCTTGGAAAAGAAGCCGGCCGTGCCGATGACGGTCGCCGGGATGCCGACGCCGGTCAGCGCGATCGTGCCGATGACCATCATCCAGTAGGTTTTGGGGATCAGCCGGCGCAGGCCGCCCATCCTGCGCATGTCCTGCTCGTCGGAGACGGCGTGGATGACCGAGCCCGAGCCGAGGAACAGCAGCGCCTTGAAGAAGGCGTGGGTGAACAGGTGGAAGATCGCCGCCGAGTAGAAGCCCATGCCGAGCGCCACGAACATGTAGCCGAGCTGCGAGCAGGTCGAATAGGCGATGACGCGCT
>NZ_JCACER010000008.1:70026-127743 GCF_059502445.1 Kumtagia sp. | reverse complement strand
CCGATGCTCGCCAAACCAGATGGCTTTCCACTATGCATGACTTTTCCCGGACAGCTCCCCCTGCCCGGGGGAGAGGAACCCGGGCTGGAGAAGTGCCGGCGTCGCGGCAGCAATTCCTCGGCCCCACGACATGGTGGAAGATAGCCGTAGGGGCCGGTAAGGGGTCCTTTCAAAGAACGAAGTCTTCAAAGTCGAAACCGGCGGCGTAAGAATGCTCGTCCTGCCCAGCGGCGTCAGGCACATACCGGGCCGTTTCGACCGGGAGGCCCAGCAGGATCTGGTCGAGGCGATCCGCGAGGTGGTGCGCGCCGCCCCGCTCTACACGCCGGCCATGCCGAAGAGCGGCAAGGAAATGAGCGTGCGCATGACCAATTGCGGCGCGCTCGGCTGGGTGACCGACAAGCAGCGCGGCTACCGCTACCAGGCGACCCATCCGGTCACCGGCGAACCGTGGCCGCCGATCCCCGAAAAATTGCTTTCGCTGTGGAGGGACGTCGCCGACTATCCGCACCCGCCCGAAGCCTGCCTCGTCAACTTCTATTCCGGAACCGCGAAAATGGGCCTGCACCAGGACCGCGACGAGAAGGATCTCGCCGCGCCGGTGGTGTCGGTGTCGCTCGGCGACGCCTGCCTGTTCCGCGTCGGCCACACGACGCGCAGCGGTCCGACGGTGTCGTTGCGGCTGGAGAGCGGCGACGTGGTCGTGCTCGGCGGCGAAGGCCGGCTCTGTTTCCACGGCGTCGACCGTGTCTATCCGGACACCTCGACGCTGCTGCCGAAGGGTGGCCGCATCAATCTGACACTGCGGCGGGTGACGGTGCCGGGGCGGGCCGAAGCTCCGGCATAACCAACGCTACCCGTTTTGACGGTGGGCTCCGCCCCTATCGCCCTGCCGGGCACTTCTGCCCCCGTGAGGACCAGGGCAGCCGCACATGGGATTTCAGAGACTGCTGCTCGGGCCCTGTACCCCCACCCCTGACCCCTCCCCACAAGGGGGAGGGGAACTTTGCGGCCGCTATGCAACGTGAAACCGTCGACGATTGGTGCCCAGTGGAGCGGCCCGTCGGTCAATGAACAACCGCGATACTGCGCGCGCAGGCCCCCGGGCGCTACAGCCTGCGTAGCGCCACCTCCTCGATCAGGTGATCGGCGCCCTTGCGCAGGATCAGGTCGGCGCGCGGGCGCGTCGGCAGGATGTTCTCGCGCAGATTCTTCAGGTTTATGTTCTGCCACAGCCCCTCGGCGATGGCCTGCGCCGCATCCTCCGACAGTTGCGAGTAGCGGTGGAAGAAGGACTGGGTGTCGCGGAAGGCGGTCTCGCGCAGCCGCATGAAGCGGGCGATGTACCAGTCGTGGATCAGGTTCTCGTCGGCGTCGATGAAGATCGAGAAGTCGAAGAAATCCGACAGGAACGGCACGTATTTCCCGTCCTTCGGCAGGTCGCGCGGCTGCAGCACATTGAGCCCCTCGAAGATCAGGATGTCGGGCCGGTCGATGGTGACGAACGCGCCGGGAACCACGTCGTAGGTCAGGTGCGAATAGACCGGGGCGCGCACATGCGCCTCGCCCGACTTGATCGCCGAGAGGAAGCGCAACAGCGCGCCGACGTCGTAGCTGTCGGGAAAGCCCTTGCGCTCCATCAGCCCTTCGCGGCGCAGCACCTCGTTGGGGTGGAGAAAACCGTCGGTGGTGATCAGGTCGACCTTGGGGCTGGACGGCCAGCGCCGCATCAGCTCCTTGAGCAGGCGGGCGGTGGTCGACTTGCCGACGGCGACCGAGCCGGCCATGCCGATGATGAAGGGCGTCTTGCTGGTCTCGCCGGCGTTGAAGAAGGCCTGGCGCTGGCGGAACAGCAGCTGGCTCGTCTCGACATGGGCCGAGAGCAGCCGCGACAGCGTCAGGTAGATGCGCCGCACCTCGTCGAGATCGACGCGGTCCTGGAGCGAGCGCAGCCGCTCGACCTCCTCGGCGGTCAGCGTCATCGGCGTGTCGGCGCGGAACTCGGCCCATCGCTCGGCGGAAAAGAAACGGTAGGGGGAGTACTTTTCCGACCGGACGAGCTGATCCATCTGATCTCCTCGACGTTAGAGCGGAATGCCATCAAATGAATCGGCATTCCGCTCCATCTCTTGTTCTGCCGCATGATCTGTGTCCGAAAAGTCTGCAACTTTTCGGGATCATGCTCTAGGCCGCCGGCACTAGGCGCCGGCGCGCGATGCCTTCTCGGCGACCCCCGAGCGGGCCGTCCGCCGCTCGAGCTCGGCAAGCACGTCGGACAGCGGCACGCCGGAAATCGCCAGCACCACCAGCAGGTGGTAGAGAAGGTCGGCGCTTTCCGAAACCAGCTCCTCGCGGTTGCCGCGGACGGCCGCGATCACCGTCTCGACCGCTTCCTCGCCCAGCTTCTTGCCGGCCCTGTCGATGCCGGCCGAAAACAGCTTTGCCGTCCAGGAGGAGGCGGAATCGCCCTGGCTGCCGCGCTCGGCGACGATCTTCTCGAGGTCGGAAAGGCTGAACCCGCTCATCGAGCGCCGTTTAGGCTGTCCGCGGGGCGCTGTCGAGTCGCATCGCCAGGCCGGCGTCAGCCATGTGCCGCTTGGCCTCGGCGATGGAATAGGTGCCGAAATGGAAGATCGAGGCGGCGAGCACCGCGGTGGCATGGCCGTCGCGGATGCCTGCGACCAGATGGTCGAGCGTGCCGACGCCGCCGGAGGCGATGACCGGCGCGCGCACCGCGTCGGCCACGGCGCGCGTCAGCGCGATGTCGTAGCCGGCCTTGGTGCCGTCGCGATCCATGGAAGTGAGCAGGATCTCGCCGGCGCCGCGATCGACCACCTTGCGCGCGAATTCGACGGCGTCGATGCCGGTTTTCTCGCGGCCGCCATGGGTGAAGATCTCCCAGCGGTCGGCCTCGCCGGACGCGGAAACCTTCTTGGCGTCGATCGCCACGACGATGCACTGGTTGCCGAACTTGTCGGCGGCCTCGGCGACGAAATCCGGGTTCTTCACCGCCGCCGTGTTGATCGACACCTTGTCGGCGCCGGCCAGAAGCAGTTTTCGGATGTCGGCGACCTGGCGCACGCCGCCGCCGACGGTGAGCGGCATGAAACACTGCTCGGCGGTGCGCGCCACCACGTCGAAGATGGTCTCGCGGTTGTCGGAGGAGGCGGTGATGTCGAGGAAGCACAGCTCGTCGGCGCCGGCGGCGTCATAGGCGCGCGCCGCCTCGACCGGATCGCCGGCGTCGATCAGGTCGACGAAGTTGACGCCCTTGACGACGCGGCCGTCCTTCACGTCGAGGCAGGGAATGACGCGGGATTTCAGGGTCATGCGGGAGCTCAGCCTTCGATGCCGGCGTAGAGTTCGGATAGTTGAAGCGTGATTCCCAGTCCGGCCAGCGACACGGTCTCGCCACGGCCTTCGATCATGTCCGGCTCGGTCCAGGCGCCGTCGTCGGCGCGCGACCAGAGCCACAGTCGCGGCTCGTCCTGTGCGAGGACGAGATAGTGGCGCAACGAAGCCAATGCCAAATAGTCGCTGGCCTTAGTTCCGAAATCCTCTGCCACGCTGGCCGGCGACAGGATTTCCGCCACCAGAAGAGGTGCTGAGGTCGCCAGCGCCTTGCCGTCCCCTGCGGTCGGTTCTACCAGAACGTCGGGATAACGGACGCCATCTCGAGTCCGCACGCCGAAATCCGTTGCACCGATGTCGTAGGCTTCCAGGCCAAGCTGCAACACCAGTTGATGGGTGAGCCGGGTGGCAATACGCCAATGGTTCCTGGTGACGTTAATCATCATTTCGACCACCCTCCCCCTTACGAATTCGCGCTTGCCCTCGCGCCCCTCGTTCCAGCGCAGGAATTCGTCCGCCGTGGTCGGAAGTTTCGACTGGATGTTCATGGGGTCAGATTATCAAATCCGCTCCAGCGCGGCGAGCAGTTCGTTGAGCAGTTCGCCGACCAGCGGCGGCACCTCGGCCTTGGGATCATAGGCCGGGTCGTAGGCGGAGATGGTGACGCCGGCGACCGGGATCGACCTGGCTACGCCGCAGGCCATGCGCCGCAGCTCCTCCGGGCTTGGGCCGCCCGGCGTCGCGTAGCGGTTCGCCTGCAGAAGCGCCGGGTCGTGCACGTCGAGGTCGAGATGCAGATGCGCCTTGGTTGCGCCGGCTGCCTTGAGCTTCTCCACCTGGGCGACCGCATCGCCGCATGGGGCCCTCAGGATGGGCAGGCTCTCCAGCAGCCGTTTTTCGTCGGGATCGAGGTCGCGGGCGTCGACCAGCAGGCAGCGCGCCGGGTCGATCGTGTGGAATCCGGGGATCGATGCGGTGAGAGGACGCCAGCACAGGCCGAGCACCGTCGCCAGAGCCATGCCGTCGAGATAGCCCCAGGTCGAGGTCTCCGGCGTGTTGATGTCGCCGTGCTGGTCGGCCCAGACGATCGCATCCGCCCCCTCCCCGGCCACCGCGCCGGCGGCCGTCAGGCAATTGCCGGCCAGCACCACCGGAAAACGGCCTGCGGCGATGCTCTCGCGGACCTTTTCGGCCACCGCGCGGCAGACGGCGAAGCCGGTGGCGATCTCGCGGCCCTGCGCGTCGCCCACCTCGCCGATGTCCTCGACCGCCACGTCGTGACCGTTGAGGGTGAGCGCCTCGACCAGCCCGCCGGCCAGGATCGCTTCCGGGCCGAGGCCCATGCCGGCATGATGGTGGCCGCTGTCGTAGGGCGCCAGAACGATCGTAAGCCGCATCAGACTGTCTCCTATGCCGCCTTCAGGATCGCCAGCGCCTCGGCCGGATCGATGCGGCCGTCATAGAGGGCGCGTCCGGAGATGGCGCCTTCCAGCCTTTTCGCATCCGGCATGGTCATGCGCCGGATGTCGGCGAGCGAGGCGAGGCCGCCCGAGGCGATGACCGGGATCGACACCGCTTCGGCGAGCGCGATGGTGGCTTCCCAGTTGATGCCGGCCAAGACGCCGTCGCGATCAATGTCGGTGTAGATGATGGCGGCAACGCCGGCGCCCTCGAATTTTTGCGCCAGCTCGACCGCGCCGAGCGACGAAGCCTCGGCCCAGCCCTCGACCGCAACCTTGCCGCCGCGCGCATCGATGCCAACGGCGATTTTTCCGGGAAACAGGCGACAGGCCTCTTTCACCAGTTCTGGATCGCGCACAGCGACCGTGCCGAGGATGACGCGGGCAAGACCTTTTTCCAGCCAGGCATCGATATGAGCGAGCGTGCGGATGCCGCCGCCGAGCTGCACCGGATTTTTGGTCGCCTTCAGGATCGCCTCGACGGCCGCGCCGTTGCGGCTCTCGCCGGCGAAGGCGCCGTCGAGATCGACCACATGCAGCCACTCGAAGCCCTGGTCCTCGAAGGCTTTTGCCTGCGCGGCCGGATCGGTGTTGTAGACCGTGGCCTGCGCCATGTCGCCGAGCTTCAGGCGCACGCATTCGCCGCCCTTCAGGTCGATCGCAGGGAAAAGCATCATGGTGTCACGCACCTTCGACGATGACGAAATGGCCGGTCGACGCGGCGAGGCGGTATTTCAGCGCCTCCTGGTATTCGGGCGAGTTGTAGCAGGCGAGCGCCGTCTCGTAGGACGAGAACTCCACCACGACGTGGCGGTTCCCGGTCGGATCTTCCGGGTTCGCATATTGTCCTGCCCGCACGACGAACTTCGCACCGTATTTGGCAAAGGCGGCGGCATTGGTCTCGATGTATTTCCCGTAGGTCTCGGGATCGGTCACGTCGACCATCGCGACCCAGTAGGCTTTTTTCGTCATGGCTTCCACCTCAGGAAGTTGGCGATCAGAGCGAGGCCGAGGGCCTGGCTCTTTTCCGGATGGAACTGCGTGCCGGCAAGATTGTCGCGGCCGACCGCCGCGGTCACCGGGCCGCCATAGTCGGTTACCGCCAGAACCTCATCTTCACGTAAAGAATCAAGATGATAGGAATGCACGAAATAGGCGTGCAGGCCGCCCTCGCCCGTCGGGATGCCGGCAAACAGCGGATGCGGATGTTTCACGTGAATCGTGTTCCAGCCGATCTGCGGGATCTTCAGCGCCGGGTCGGCCGGCTCGATCTCCTTCACATCGCCGGCGATCCAGCCGAAGCCGCGCGTCACCGTCTTCTCCAGGCCACGCTCAGACATCAGCTGCATGCCGACGCAGATGCCGAGGAACGGTCTTCCGCGCTCGATCGCGGCTTCTTCGACCGCCTCCCACATGCCGTCGACGGCGCGCAGTCCGGCGGCGCAGTCGGCATAGGCGCCGACGCCCGGCAGGACGACGCGGTCGGCGCTGCGCACGCGCCCGGCGTCCGCCGTCAGCTCGATCCCGGCGGCGATGCCGTCCTCGCGCGCCGCCCGCTCGAACGCCTTCACCGCCGAGCGCAGATTGCCGGAGCCATAGTCGATGATGGCGACGCGCATCAGGCGCCTCCGGGATAGTGCAGCAGGCCGAGCGCCGGGCCGGTGGATGGCCGCGGCGCGGCGTGGCGCGCCGGCTGAGGCTCGGGAGAGTTCGCGCCGCGATCGTGCGGCAGGGAGGCCGTTCCGGCCGCCGCGGTGGCGTAGCGGATCTCGGCGTCGGCGATCCTGTCGGCCTCGACGGCGCCCCATTCGCGCCAGCCGCGGCGACGCAGCGCCGCCATCCGGAGCGCCGCGCCCTCCAGCCCGACATAGACGGAGACGAGCAGCGACAGCGCCGAGGCGGCAAGGCCGAGGCCGAGCAGCTCGCCGACGGCGCCGATGCCGAACATGGTGGCGAAGACCAGCACTGCCTCGATCACCAGGCCGTGCCAGAGCAGCCAGAGCGGCGGGACGAGGAAGCCGAGCACGGCAAAGCCGTCGCGGACGATGCGCGCCTCGGCGACCGCATCGCTGCCCAGCGCACCGTCCGGCTCGAAGATGACGAAGCGGGCCATGACTATCCCTTCAGGCTGCCCTTGGTGGACGGGATGGCGTCGGGCTGGCGCGGGTCACGCTCCAGCGCGGCGCGCAGCACCCGGGCGACCGCCTTGAAGCAGGTCTCGGCGATATGATGGTTGTTGGCGCCGTGGAGATTGGCGACATGCAGCGTGATGCCGGCATTCTGCGCCAGCGCATGGAAGAACTCGCGCACCAGCTCGGTGTCGAATGTGCCGATCTTGGGCGAGGAGAAGGCGACGTTCCAGACGAGATACGGCCGGCCCGACACGTCGACTGCGGCGCGCGTCAGCGTCTCGTCCATGGCAAGGTCGAGCGAGGCGTAGCGCATGATGCCGCGCCGGTCGCCCAGCGCCTTGGCCAGCGCCTGGCCGAGCGCGATGCCGGTATCCTCCACGGTATGATGGTCGTCGATGTGCAGGTCTCCCTCGGCCCTGATCTTCATGTCGATCAGCGAATGGCGGCAGAGCTGGTCGAGCATGTGGTCGAAGAAGCCGACGCCGGTGGCCATCTCCGCCTTGCCCGTACCGTCGACGGCGACCGAGACGGCGATGCGCGTCTCCTTGGTCGAGCGGGTGACGTCGGCGGTGCGGGCGGCCATGGGCGGTCCTTGCTGTTGGCGAAAGCGCGAGCCTTGTAACAGCATGGTCGGGGGATTGAAAGTTGGGCTTGTGGCGGCTGAAACGCTTAGCCGTTGTTCTCCCAACAGACTGGAACGATCGCAAGGTCGGCAATCGCGACATAGATCTTGCCGGTGCGAACGATGGCCTTCCCACTCACTTCGTAGCCGCACACCTCCGGCCGCCGGGTGCCATTTCCATAGGGGTCCTCGGCTTCGTATACGTCAAAGCATGCGTCAGCGTCGTCGCAGCGGGAGAGCATGACCCTTGGCGCACCGAGAGGTAGCGGGAATGATCGGTCGAAGGTATCCGAAATGCACTTTTCCATGGCTCTTCGGTCCGGGCAGGCGGCAGGGAGCACGAGCAAAGACGGCCATTGAATATTGCACTGTTCCTGGACAAGGATCGCCGGCAAATTCGGATCGGAACCCACCTCGCCATGCACGGCCTTGTCGCAAACTTCGGCTATCCTTTTCAGAGTGGGAATTTCGCCCTGAATCGCCGTCACCTGCTCGCCCGCGGCGGCAGCAAGGTTTGCCAAGACTGAAAGCCAAGCTGCGAGGGCACCGATAATGCGCATGGCTCATCGATCGTCGAAAGCAGGGTTTTGTCAACACAATCGCGAGGAGTGCTACAATTTGCATTCCCTCAACCGCGGCATACATATGGGCGCATCAAACCCTCGTATCGCGCGGATCGCCGCCTGCCGGGACCGCGCGGAATCGGAGCAAGACATGTCGAACGAACTGACCATGCACGCCACCACGATCGTGACGGTGCGCAAGGGAGGAAAGGTCGTGATCGCCGGCGACGGCCAGGTGAGCCTCGGCCAGACGATCATGAAGGGCAATGCCAGGAAGGTGCGCCGCATCGGCAAGGGCAACGTCATCGCCGGCTTCGCCGGGGCGACCGCGGACGCCTTCACGCTGCTGGAGCGGCTCGAGGCGAAGCTCGAGCAGTATCCGGACCAGCTCACCCGCGCCGCCGTCGAGCTCGCCAAGGACTGGCGCACCGACCGCTATCTGCGCCGGCTGGAGGCGATGATGCTGGTCGCCGACAAGAACGTCTCGCTGGCGCTGACCGGCACCGGCGACGTGCTGGAGCCGGAGCACGGCGTGATGGCGATCGGCTCGGGCGGCAATTATGCGCTGGCGGCGGCGCGCGCCCTGATGGACAGCGACAAGGACGCCGAGGAGATCGCCCGCAAGGCGATGCAGATCGCCGCCGACATCTGCGTCTACACCAACGGCAATTTCGTCGTCGAAACGCTCGATGCCGGCTAAGCCAGCGCCGCGCTACCGCTTCCGGCCGGTGACCGAGCGGGATTTTCCCCTGCTCGGCCGCTGGCTGCGCGAGCCGCATGTGGCCGAATGGTGGGACGACGCCGACGAGGAGCTTGAAGCGATCCGCGAGCACATGGACTCGATCTCGGTCGAGCCGCTGATCGTCGAGCTGGACGGAAAACCGATCGCCTATCTGCAGAGCTACGACCCGCATCTGGAGGACGACCACCCCTATGCCGACCAGCCTTTCGGCACGCTCGGCCTGGATCTCTCGATCGGCGAGCCGGAACTGGTCGGGCAGGGTCACGGCTCGGCGCTGCTCGCGCAGTTCATCGAAGAGCTCTTTGCAGAAGGCACGCCGCGCGTCATCATCGATCCCGATCAGGCCAACAAGCGGGCGATCCGCGCCTATGAGAAGGCGGGGTTCAGGCCGATCGGCGAGCGGACCTCGCAATACGGCCATGCGCTGCTGATGGCGCGGGACAACGAGGAGGGGGAGCTTTCTCCATGACGACGCTACCGGCGCCGGCGGACGATCCCGGGATCGCGGCGAAGAAGCGCGTCTTCCTCGCCGGGCTGCTGCTGGCGGCGGCGCTGGTCGCCGCGCAGGGCGTGGCGCTCTACCTGATGGGCCAGCCGCTCATCTGCAAGTGCGGCTATGTGAAACTCTGGCACGGGGTGGTGCAGAGCAGCGAGAACAGCCAGCATCTCGCCGACTGGTACACCTTCTCGCACGTCATCCACGGTTTCCTGTTCTACGGCCTGCTCTGGCTGGTGATGCCGCGCGTCAATGTCGGCCTCAGGCTCGTCGGCGCGGTGATCATCGAGGCGGCCTGGGAGCTGCTCGAAAACACCGACTTCATCATCAACCGCTACCGTGAATCGACGATCTCGCTCGACTATTTCGGCGACAGCGTCATCAACTCGGTGTCCGACACGCTGTGGATGGTGCTGGGTTTTGCTCTCGCCGCGCGGCTTCCTATATGGGTGACGGTGGCGCTCGCGGTCGTTTTCGAGATCGGCGTCGGCTACGTCATCCGCGACAACCTGACCCTCAACATCATCATGCTGCTGTACCCGCTGGACGCAATCAAGCAGTGGCAAAGTGGATTGTAAGAAGTACCATGACCACCTTCTCCCCCCGCGAAATCGTCTCCGAACTCGACCGCTACATCATCGGCCAGAAGGACGCCAAGCGCGCCGTCGCCATCGCGCTGCGCAACCGCTGGCGCCGGCAGCAGCTGGAAGGCCAGATGCGCGAGGAGGTGATGCCGAAGAACATTTTGATGATCGGCCCGACCGGCGTCGGCAAGACCGAGATCTCGCGGCGCCTTGCCCGGCTCGCGGGCGCGCCCTTCGTCAAGGTCGAGGCGACCAAGTTCACCGAGGTCGGCTATGTCGGCCGCGACGTCGAGCAGATCGTGCGCGACCTGGTCGAGGTCGCCATCGGCCTGACGCGCGACAAGATGCGCGAGGACGTCAAGGCGCGCGCCCATGTCAACGCCGAGGAGCGCGTGCTGGAAGCGCTGGTCGGCAAGACGGCAAGCCCGGCGACCCGCGACTCCTTCCGCAAGAAGCTGCGCGACGGCGAGATGGACGACAAGGAGATCGAGGTCGACGTGGCCGACACCGGCACGGGCGGCATGCCGAGCTTCGAGATCCCCGGCATGCCCGGCGCCAATATCGGCGTGATGAACATCAACGACATGCTGCAGAAGGCGATGGGCGGCAAGCGCACCAAGTCGCGCAAGACCACCGTCAAGGAATCCTACGAGCTTTTGATCAACGACGAGTCCGACAAGCTGCTCGACCAGGACGAGGTGGTGCGGCGCGCGCTGGAATCGGCGGAGAATGACGGCATCGTCTTCCTCGACGAGATCGACAAGATCGCGGCGCGCAGCGACGTGTCCGGCGGCCCGTCGCGCGAGGGCGTGCAGCGCGACCTGCTGCCGCTGGTCGAGGGCACGACGGTGGCGACCAAATACGGGCCGATCAAGACCGACCACATCCTGTTCATCGCCTCCGGCGCCTTCCATGTGTCGAAGCCGTCCGACCTCTTGCCGGAGCTGCAGGGCCGCCTGCCCATCCGCGTCGAATTGCGCGCGCTCGAGAAGGAAGACTTCATCCGCATCCTGACGGAGACCGAGGCCAGCCTGATCAAGCAGTATGTCGCGCTGATGAGGACCGAGGGCGTCGAACTCGACTTCACCGACGACGCCATCGACCAGCTCGCCGGCATCGCGGTGGACCTTAATGCCACGGTGGAGAACATCGGCGCCAGGCGGTTGCAGACGGTGATGGAGCGGGTGCTCGACGAGATCTCCTTCGCCGCGCCGGACCAGTCGGGCAGCAAGGTGACGATCGACGCCGCCTATGTGCAGAAGCATGTCGGCGACCTGTCGAAGAACACCGACCTGTCGCGCTTCATCCTGTGACGATACCGGCCGGCTGCCGCGCGGCGGCCGATCAAGACAATGCCCGAGAGAAAAGCGCTCGACGGATGCGGGCGCTTTTTCTAGTTTGTCGGGACAGGCAGGGCTCGGGCACGTGCGGCAACTTCTACGACAGTTCTTTTTCACCCTTGGGGTGGCCACGCTGGCGCTCGTAACGGCCGACGGGCCCGCGACCGCCCAGACCCTCGTCCCGCCCGGCAACGTCCATGCCGAGCAGCCGCCGATCCCCGGCGCTTCGTCACGACGCACCAAGTCGGGCGGCACGACGTTCGACGCGAAATACCGCAAGGTCTACCGGTTGCTGAAGACCGACGCCAAGCTGAGGAGCAAGATCAAGGAACAGGCCGCCGCCTACGGCATCGACCCGATGCACATGGTCGGCGCCATCGTCGGCGAGCACACCTACAACGTCGATGCCTACGACCGGCTGCAGACCTACTACGTCAAGGCAGTATCCTACCTCTCCAGCAAGCTGCATTTCGCCTATGAAGGCGAGGACGTGACCGATTTCATCCAGCGGCCGCAATTCCAGACCTGCGCGGACCAACAGGGCAGCGATGCGCTGTGGACCTGCCGCGAGCAGGTGTGGAACCGCGACTTCCGCGGCAAGACCGTGGACGGCAAGGCATTCCCCGACAACCGCTTCAGCGCGGTGTTCTTCCAGCCCTTCTATGCCGGCCAGACCTTCGGCATCGGCCAGCTCAATCCGCTGACCGCGCTGCAGATGAGCGACCTCGTCCACGAGGTCTCCGGCCTGCCGCGGCTCGACGCCGGCAACCCCAACCAGGTCTACGAGACCATCATGGAGCCGGACCTGACGCTCGCCTATGTGGCGGCGACGCTGAAGTCTGCGATCGAGGCCTATCGCGACATCGCCGGCTTCGACATCTCGCAGAATCCCGGCATCACGGCGACGCTCTACAACACCGGCAACCCGGAAGAACGCGCCTATTTCCTGCGGACCGAGAACGAGGCGCGCGTCGCCGAGGGCAAGGAGCCTCGTTTGCCGGAGGAGAACTATTACGGCTGGCTGGTCAACGAGAAGCTGCCGGAGCTGCAGGCGCTGTTCTGAGCATGATCCCAAAAAGTTGCAGATCTTTGGGACAAGATCATGCGTCAGACACTGACCATCAGCGACGCCAGGGGAAGATCGCGCGCAGCGCCGCGTCGCGCAGCCACAGGCCGCCCCACATGAACAGGCCGAGATAGACCGAGAACAGGGCGTGGCTGAACAGCGGGTTGCCGACGCGGATCTGCGTCGCCATCGCGCCGCCGAGAATGCCCATGGTCAGCACCGCGCCGAGCACGCTGGTGCGCGGATAGAGATAGAGCAGCACGCAGGCGAGCTCGATCACGCCGATCATCACGGCGTACCCGGCCGGCCAGCCGAGCTGCGCCATGGTTTCCTCCGCCACCGGCATGCCGAACAGCTTCGGCGTCACCGACGCTCCCAGCATGAACAGCGCGTAGAGGCCGGTCAGGGTCCAGCCCGCAATCGTCATCATGCGTCGGTTCATTTCATCGTCCCTCGGTTCGCGTTGCTGCGCCGAGGACGAATGCCACGTGCTCACTCCGACATGGATCGGCCGGCTGTTCGCAAGATGGCGATCAAGGAGTCCAGCGTCGCCTTGTCGAGGCGCCCGATCTTGTCCGCCAGAAGGTTGGCCAGCAGCGTCGCTTCCGGGCTCAGACCGGCGGTGTCTACGACGATGCGCGGATGCGATTCCCAGGCCAGCCGCTCCAGCTCCTCGGCATCGTCCCATATGACGTTGAAATAGCCGATGATCTTCTGCACCGTCGCCCAGTTCGGCGCGCCCCGGCGGCCATGCTCCAGGGCCGAAAGATAGGCCGGGCTGACGCCGAGCGCGGCTGCCATGTCCTTCTGGCTGATGCCGCGCTCCCGGCGCAGCGCCCGCATCTTGGCGCCGAACGGGGTCATCGCGGCGCCGGGCGGCGCAGCCGCACATAGAGCGCGCCGCCGCCGCCGTGATTGCGCGCGGCGTGATCGTGGCTGCTGACCAGACCGCGGAACGGCGCCGTGGCGAGCCAGCCGGGCACGGCGCGGCGCAGCACGCCATCACCGCCCGAGGACGAGCCTTTTCCGGTGATCACCAGCACGTAGCGGATGCCGTTGGCATGGGCGCGATGAAGGAAGGAGAACAGCAGCGGATAGGCCTCGTCCTGGGTGAGGCCGTGCAGGTCGACGCGACCCTCGATCGGCAGCCGGCCGGCGGCAAGCTTGTCATGCGTCGGGCGGTCGAGGGCGTTCTGGGCGAGGGTTTTCGGACGAGCCGGCGCAACCGGCGGCGACGCCGGCGCGGCAGGAGGCGCCTTGTCCAGCACGTCCTTCATGGTCAGCGGCGGCTCGGCCGGCGCTTCCGGATGCTTTCGCCCTTTCAGCGGCGTCGCCGAGCGCGCGACAAGGCTCCACAGCACCCGGTCCTCGTCGGTGAGCGTCTTGTGCGACCGACGGCTCATTGCCGGATGCCCATGGCAAGCGATCGCGGAATCAAGGCAAAGAAGTCGGCCTTGGCCCGCACCACGCCGGCGATCTCTCCTGCCGCGTCGCCCGAACCGGCGAACAGGTCGCCGCGCGCCGGGCCGACGATCGCCGAGCCGGTGTCCTGGGCGATCATCAGCCGCCGGAACGGCTCTCCACCGAAAGCGGTCAGGTCCGGCGCATGGATGAAGAACGGCGTGCCGAAGGTGTGCAGCAGGCGGTCGACCGCCATGGACCGGCCGGGCGTCAGTGGTACCTTGGCGGCGGCCACCGGGCCGAGGGCGGGATCGTCGACGGTCGCCTCGCGGAAGAAGATAAAGGAGCGGTTGCGCCACAAAATCTCGTCGATCCGATCCGGATTCTGTGAAAACCAGGCGCGAATGGACTGCATCGTCACCTTTTCCAGCGGAATTTCGCCGAGATCGGCGAGGATTCCGCCGGGTCCGGTGAAGCGGTGTCCCGATTTCGCGGCATAGCTCACTCGCCGGGTCATGCCGTCCGGCATGATGAGGCGCGCCGCTCCCTGGACATGGATGAAGAAGGCCTCGACCTTGCCGGCGACCCAGGCGATCGCCAATTTTCCGGCGTCGAGCGCGCCCTGCTCGATGGCCTGCCGGTCGAAATAGGGCTTTATGCCGGCCTCGGTCTTCTGGCCGAAGGCGAGATAGGGATCGAAGCCGGCCGGCCGGTTCGCGTCGTCGACGTCGACCAGATCGTGCGGGCGCGCCAGCAGCGGAACCGTGAAATCTGCCGTTCGGACCGGCGAGGCAGAAACCGCGGGCTCGTAAAAACCGGTGACGAAACCCCTGCCGCCGTCCTCCGCGGCGATCCGGGCCGGAACGAAATGCCGCTCGAAGAAGGCCCGCGCCTGCGCGCCGTCCGCGACCTCCGCCACCCTCGCCTCGGCATAGGCGGCTTCGAAGGCGGCGAAGTCGACGCCGAGGCTGCCGGTTCGGTAGGGTTTCGAAAGGACATGGAAGGCAGAGCGCCGGAAAGCGACGAAAGCCTCCCGGCAACCATCCTCATGCCAGCCCGGCAGTTCGTCGAAATGCCCGAAAACGAAAGACGGGGAGAGCGGCGGCATGGCGGCGCTCGGCGGCCCGGACGATCAGTCTTCGGCTTCGGTGGCGACCAGCTTCCAGTTGGGATCCTTGGAGCGGGTGTCGCGGGCGAAGGTCCAGACGTCCTTGACCTCCGCGACGGTCTCCGGATCGCCGTCGATCACCTCGCCGGCCTTGTCGCGGGTCGCCGAGATCAGCTCGCTGACGACGCGCAGCGTGATGTGCGCCTCGCCGCCCTTCATCTCGGCCGAGACGATGTCGGCCTTGTCGATGCCGACGAAGGAGGACTGGATCTTCTCCGAGCGGCTCTCGCGATCGCCGATCGCGGCGACGAAGCCGTCATAGACCTCGCGGGATAGCAGGTTCTTCAAGGTCTTTCGGTCGCCGTCGGCATAGGCCATGACGATCATCTCGTAGGCCATCTTGGCGCCCTCGACGAAGAATTTCGGCTCGAAGGTCGGGTCGGCGTCGCGGATGGCGCGCAGCCCCTTGTTGAGGTCGCTCGGCGGCGGGGCGACGGCGTCGATCGCCGCATAGGTGTCGTCCGGCTCGCCGGGCCCGCGCTTGCGCGGCAGCGACACGACGTTGTCCGTCTTGGAAGGATCCTTGTCGCGGGTGCGGCCGGCGGTATAGGGATCGAAGGGCTGCCGCTCGTTGCCGGTGCGGCGGCCGAGCACGTTGCGCAACTGGAAGAAGATCACGACCGCCGCGACCAAGAAAAAAATCGTCCCGAAGTCGAAGAATTCCATATCTTCCGCCAACCCGATCTTATTGAAGGTGCGACCCCGGCACAGGAACCGGGCACGGCACCGCGTGTCGCAGCAATTCATATAGATCGCAGGGGGCGATCATTCAAATCAAACACCTGCATACCTATGTATGGCACAATGTGCCAGCAGCAATTGCCGGCTCGGCCAACCCCTTCAATCCGGAATCCCAGTGCGACGCATCCTCCTGCCCCTGTTCCTCCTCGCCCTTCCGCTGATCGAGATCGCCGGCTTCGTGATCGTCGGCAGCGAGATCGGCGTGCTGGCGACGATGGCCCTGGTGCTGGCGTCCTGCATCCTCGGCTCGATCCTGCTGCGCCTGCAGGGTTTCGGCGTACTCAGCCGCATCCGCCAGGATGTCGCCGAGGGACGCGACCCCGGACGCCAACTCGCGCATGGCGTGATGATCCTGGTCGCCGGCATCCTGCTGATCATCCCCGGCTTCTTCACCGACATCATCGGCCTGCTGCTGTTCCTGCCGCCGGTGCGCGACCTCGGCTGGCGGCTGGTCCGCGACCGCGTGCAGGTCGTCGGTGACTTCGGGACGTTCCGCGGCAGACCCCATGCGGGCGGCGGGCGCGGTGGCGGCAAGGGGCCGACGATCGATCTCGACGAGGACGACTATGAACGGACGCCCGATCCGGATTCGCCCTGGCGGCGCATCGACCGGGGCTGACCCGAAGCTCGGTAGCAGGTCATCGCGAGCCCGGGATCCGACCATGTCCGCCTGCCCGGCAAAACTTGTGTTGCCCAGCCGAGCATGCTAGCGAGGCCGCGATTTTGATCGGGCCGCAAGACGGCCGAAACGAGAGGATTCCGGCCGATGGCCAGCAACGAGAACACGCCGGCGGGAACGGCGACCAACGGGAACGCCCAGCAGACCAAGCCGACGCTCAACGTGCTTGCGCAGTATGTGAAGGATCTGTCCTTCGAGAGCCCCGGCGCGCCGAACTCGCTGCGCGGCCGCGACAAGGCCCCCGGCATCAACATCAACGTCAATGTCAGCGCCAATCCGCTTTCCGAGAAGGAATTCGACGTCAACCTGACGCTGAACGCCAAGGCCACCTTCGAGGCGGAAGTGCTGTTCAACGTCGAGCTGGTCTATGGCGGCGTCTTCCGTATCGAAGGCTTTCCGCAGGAGCACATGCTGCCGCTGCTGTTCATCGAATGCCCGCGGCTGCTGTTCCCGTTCGCGCGCCAGATCATCGCCGAGGCGACCCGCAATGGCGGCTTCCCGCCGCTGATGCTCGATCCGATCGATTTCGCCCAGATGTTCCAGCAGAAGCTGGCGGAAGATCAGGCCGCCGCCAAGGTCAAGGTCAGCTGAGCGCGTCGGCCGGGCGCACCGCGCCCGGCACCTGCAACCACAGCGCCTTGTCGCCCAATTGCGCGACCAGGCGCGCATGCGCTTCGGTCTCTCCCGACGTCAGCCGCGGCGCAAGCGGCCGCGGCCGCAGCCTGATGGCGACCTCCACGGCTTCGATCGACTGCTCGGCGCGCGCCGTCTCGACGGTGTCGAGGATGAGCGCGGCCTGCTTGCCGCCGATCAGCTCGATATAGACTTCCGCCAGCAGTTCGGAATCGAGCAGCGCACCGTGCTTGGTACGCCGGCTGTTGTCGATGCCGTAGCGGCGGCAGAGCGCGTCGAGCGAATTCGGACCCATCGGATGCTTGCGGCGCGCCAGCGCCAGGCTGTCGACGACCCGCTCCGGCGCCACCGGCGGCAGGCCGAGACGCGCGAACTCGGCATTGATGAAGCCCATGTCGAAGCCGGCATTGTGGGCGACCAGCCGGGCGCCGTCGATGAAGTCGACGAAATCGCCGGCGATCTGGGCAAAGGTCGGCTTGCCGACGAGGTCGGCGTCGCTGATGCCGTGCACGGCCAGCGCATCGGGGTGGACGGGCCGGCCCTGCGGATTGATGTACATGTGGAAGGTGCGGCCGGTGGGGAACCGGTTGTCCAGCTCGACGCCGCCGATCTCGATCACGCGATCATCGCGCGGATCGAGCCCGGTCGTTTCGGTATCGAAGATGATTTCCCGCATCCGAATCAGTTCTTCCGCCTGACGTTCATGAAACCGATTTTCCGGCAGGGACGCGGCCGGAGCAAGGTGTCCGCCGCCTCAGCTGCGGTTTTCCCCCGCCAGATCGGCGATGATGGCGGCAACGGCCTCTCGAGCACTCTCCATGCCGAGCCCGGTATCGATGAGGTAGTCGGCCCGGCGCCGTTTTTCGGCGTCGGGGACCTGCTTCGCCAGGATGGCACCGAATTTCGCCTGCGTCATGCCCGGCCGTGCCAGCACCCGCCTGCGCTGGATTTCCGGATCCGCCGTCACGACGGCGACCTTGTCGACGCGGCCGCGCCCGCCGGTCTCGAACAGCAGCGGAATGTCGAGGACCACCAGCGGCGCGCCGGCGGCGCGGTGCCGGGCGACGAAGGCATCGGCATCGGCCCGTACCAGCGGGTGCACGATCGCCTCCAGCCTGGCCAGCGCCTCGGGCCTGCCGAGCACGTGTCTAGCGAGCTCGGCCCGGTCGACCACCCCATCGCGCACCGTACCCGGAAACGCAGCCTCGACCAGCGGCGCGGCGGCGCCTGAATAGAGCCGGTGCACCGTCTCGTCGGAATCATGCACGGGCACGCCGGCGTCGGCGAACATGCGGGCGGTCGTCGACTTGCCCATGCCGATCGATCCGGTGAGGCCGAGGACGATCATGCCGCCTTCGCGACGATATCGGCGGCGACCAGCGCGCGCAGCTCCGGCGTCACCTCCGGCTTGACGCCGAACCATCTCTCGAAGCCGGGTGCCGCCTGGTGGAGCAGCATGCCCAGGCCGTCGACGGTTTTCAGGCCGCGCCGCCGGGCCGCCGCCAAGAGCGGCGTCTCGAGCGGAACGTAGACGATGTCCGTGACCAACGCGCTGTCCCGCAGATGCCCGAGGTCCAGCGGAAGCTCGGCCTCGCCATGCATGCCGACGGAGGTGGTGTTGACCAGCAGCGCCGCATCGCCAAGCAACTCGCCGGTCGCGGCGAGCGGATGGGCGGAGAAGGCCGGGCCGAACTCGCGGGCAAGCAGCCGCGCCCGCTCCAGCGTCCGGTTGACGATACGGATGTCGCGGAAGCCCCGTGCCTTGAGCGCGTAGAGCACGGCCCGGGCCGCTCCGCCGGCGCCAAGGACCACCGCGGTCCCCGCATGCGCCCATCCCGGCGCATGCTCGTCGAGATTGGCCGCGAAGCCGTAGGCGTCGGTGTTCGATCCATGCAGCAGGCCGCGCTCGAGCCAGAGCGTGTTGACCGCGCCGATCCGTTCGGCCGCGTCGTCGCGACGGTCGACGGCGCGGAATGCAGCCTCCTTGTGCGGCAAGGTGACGTTGCCGCCGACGAACGTGCCGCCTGCGAGCGACGAAACGAAGGCCTCGAAGTCGCCCGGCGCAACGTCGACGGCTTCGTAGCTTCCGGAAAGTCTGTAGCGGGCGAGCCAATGCGCGTGGATCTTCGGCGACCGCGAATGGGCGATCGGGTGCCCGCAGACGAAGGCCCTGCGTCTTGCCTCAGGCATCGATCGCCCCCAGGTCGCGCAGCGCCGCCAGCACCGGCAGCAGGGGCAGGCCGACAATGGTGAAATAGTCGCCGTCGATCCTCTCGAACAGCTGGATCCCCTCGCCCTCGATCTGATAGGCGCCGACGCTCCGCAGCGCCTTGTCGCCGACGCGGGCGAGGTGGCGGCCGATGAAGGCCGGGTCGAGAGGCCGCATGGTCAGTCGCGCGACCGAAACCGTGCGCCACAGCGTCTCGCCGTCGCGCACCAGGACCGCAGCGCTGTTGAGATGATGGGTCTTGCCGGAGAGCGCCAGCAGATGGCGCCGCGCATCCTCCATGTCCTTCGGCTTGTGGAACAGCCTGTCGCCCAGCGACAGCGTCTGGTCGCAGCCCAGCACCAGGGCTCCGGGATTGCGCCCGCTCACCTCGATCGCCTTGGCCTCGGCCAGCACCTCTGCCACCTCCTCCGGCGTCGCGCCGGAACCGGCGAGCGGCGCCTCGACCATGCGCTCGTCGATCCGGGCGGCAACAGGCCGGATGTCGAGGCCGGCATCGACCAACATCGTCCTGCGGAACGGGCTCGCAGAAGCCAGGATGAGCGTCATCGTCGCGCCCTCGCGCAAGTGGTGTCGGTAATCGCCCTAGAGCGGAATGCGATCGGATCGAACCGGCATCCCGTTCTATCTCGTTGTTTTGCCGCATGATCTTGTCGGAAAAGTCTGCAGCTTCCCGGGATCATGCTCTAACGCGTCTTGCCGCGCAGGGCAACGATCGCCGCCGCCGTCTCCTCGATCGAGCGCCGGCTGACGTCGATCGTCGGCCAATTGTGGCGCGCGCAGATCTGGCGGGCGTAGGCCAGCTCCTCGGCGATGGTAGCGCGGTCGACATAGGCCTGGGAGTCGAAGCCGGTGGTCATGCCGAGCACACGGTTCTGCCGGACATGCGAAACGCGTTCGGCGCTGGCGATCAGGCCGACGATCAGCGGCCGGGTCGCCAGCGCCAGGCTTTCGGGCATAGGCACCCCGAGCACGATCGGAATGTTGGCGGTCTTGATGCCGCGGTTTGCGAGATAGATCGATGTCGGCGTCTTGGACGTGCGCGATATGCCGATCAGGACGATGTCGGCCTCGTCGACGTCGTCGGGCGACTGGCCGTCGTCATGCTCCATGGTGAAGTTGAGCGCGTCGATGCGGCGGAAATATTCGGCGTCGAGCACATGCTGGGCGCCGACGCGCCGGCCGGCCGGCGTGCCGAGATAGGACTGGAAGACGCCAAGCACCGGCTCCAGCACCGACACGCAGGGCAGGCCCATCTCGGCGCAGCGCGAATCGATCAGTCCCGCCAGGTGCTGGTCGACGATGGTGTAGAGGACGATGCCCGGCTCCTCATCGATGTCCTCGAACACCTTGTCGAGCTGCTTTTCAGTGCGGATCAGCGGGTAGATGTGTTCGATCGCCCGCGCATGCTTGTACTGCGCGGCCGCGGCACGGCCGGCGGCGAGCAGCGTCTCGCCGGTGGCATCGGAAATCAGGTGGAGGTGGAAGAAGTTCTGCGACTTGTTCACAGAGCGCGCCCGGTCCTGTGGGGGGATGTGGACAACGGGCCGGAATACGCCCTGCCCGTCGGGCGGACTGTATCAGAACGCCGCTTGTCCACAATTCACCGCGGCGCGAAGCCTGATGGCGCGGTGCTGGCAATTATGGGGAAAACCGGGCAGACCCAATCGTCGTTCAACGGGAGCGGGAACCCAGTCGTCTGGAACTCTCTGAAAAACAGGAGGTTTTGGCGTTTTCCCCGCAGTTCTCCCCATCCCGGCGGGAGGCACCCACAGCCGAAAGCCGGCCCGCGACACAATGCCCGGCCGGGAAAACGTCCAATCACCGATTCCAACAGAGTCATAGAATCAGAAATTCCTTTATGAATGTTTAAAGTTTTAGAGGAGCGCCAGGGACAGCGAAGTCCGTCTCCGACCGGACGGGACGCTTCATTCGGCGACCAGCGTGGGAGCAGTGCAGTGAGCAGCACGGACAGCAACACCAGCAGCGGCCGTGTCGCCGCCAAGCGAGCGGCGATGGCGCTCGTCCTTTTCGCAGTCGCCGCGGGCCTGCTCTTCCTTCTCGATCCGGTCGATCTCAGCCTCTGGATCAAGGCAGCCCATGTGATCGCGGTCATCTCCTGGATGGCCGGCATGCTCTATCTGCCCCGGCTGTTCGTCTATCATGCCGGAGCCGAGCCGGGCTCGGTGCAATCCGAGACCTTCAAGGTCATGGAGCGGCGGCTCTACCGCCTGATCATCAATCCGGCGATGATCGCCACCTGGGTGTTCGGACTGTGGCTGGCCTGGAGCCAGTTCGGTTTCATGGGCGGCTGGCTGCATGCCAAGATAGCGCTGGTGGTGGCGATGTCGGCCGTGCATGGCTATCTCGGCAGTGCGCTGCGGCGCTTCGCCGAAGACCGCAACGAAAAGCCGGCGCGGCATTGGCGCATCGTCAACGAGGTTCCGACCGTGCTGATGATCGTGATCGTCGTCCTCGTCGTGGTCAAACCGTTCTGATCGCTGGAACCGAAAAGGCGCCTTGCTCTTTCTCTAGCGAGGCGGTAAAAGCGGGGCCCTCCTCTCCGCCACACGCCGCCCCTCATCTTGGAATTCGCAGTCGGTTGCGTCAGGCGCGCTCATCGCATTCGTCGATAGCTTTTTCTCACCTTCGCCAAGGCCTCCTATGCAGGAAATGAAACTTCAGGACTTCAAGAACAAGAAGCCGATCGACCTGATCGCCTTCGCCGAATCGCTCGATGTCGAGAATGCCAGCGTCATGCGCAAGCAGGAGCTGATGTTCGCGATCCTGAAGAAGCTGGCGGCGCAGGATGTCGAGATCATCGGCGACGGCGTCGTCGAGGTGCTGCAGGACGGTTTCGGCTTCCTGCGCTCGGCCAACGCCAACTATCTGCCGGGCCCGGACGACATCTACATCTCGCCTTCGCAGATCCGCCGCTTCTCGCTGAAGACCGGCGATACGGTCGAGGGACCGATTCGCAGCCCGAAGGAAGGCGAACGCTATTTCGCGCTGCTCAAGGTCAACTCGATCAATTTCGACGATCCGGAGAAGATCCGGCACAAGATTCACTTCGACAATTTGACGCCGCTCTATCCGACCTCGCGGTTGAAGATGGAGATGGAAAACCCGACCACGAAGGACATCTCCCCGCGCGTCATCGACCTGGTGGCGCCGATCGGCAAGGGCCAGCGCGCGCTGATCGTGGCGCAGCCGCGCACCGGCAAGACGGTGCTGCTCCAGAACATAGCCCATTCGATCACCAGCAATCATCCGGAATGCTACCTGATCGTGCTGCTGATCGACGAGCGCCCGGAAGAGGTGACCGACATGCAGCGCTCGGTGAAGGGCGAGGTGGTCTCCTCGACCTTCGACGAGCCGGCCGTACGGCACGTCCAGGTGGCCGAGATGGTCATCGAAAAGGCCAAGCGACTGGTCGAGCACGGGCGCGACGTCGTCATCCTGCTCGATTCGATCACCCGCCTCGGCCGCGCCTACAACACCGTGGTGCCGTCCTCCGGCAAGGTGCTGACCGGCGGCGTGGACGCCAACGCGCTGCAGCGGCCGAAACGCTTCTTCGGCGCGGCGCGCAACATCGAGGAAGGCGGGTCGCTCACCATCATCGCGACCGCGCTGATCGATACCGGCAGCCGCATGGACGAGGTGATCTTCGAGGAGTTCAAGGGCACCGGCAATTCGGAAATCGTGCTCGACCGCAAGGTGGCGGACAAGCGCATCTTCCCGGCCATGGACATCCTCAAGTCCGGTACCCGCAAGGAAGACCTGCTGGTGCCAAGGCAGGACCTGCAGAAGGTGTTCGTGCTGCGCCGCATCCTGGCCCCGATGGGCACCACCGACGCGATCGAGTTCCTGATCGACAAGCTCAAGCAGACCAAGTCCAATTCGGACTTCTTCGATTCGATGAACACCTGACGCGAGATCGCCGAGGGTTGTCGATTCGCACTCGAAACAAGTCTTCTGATAAGCGGTTCGATTCGGCTCCGGAACGTACGTCGGGACCATTGGATAGAGCCGCGACTGTCGCGGAGGTCCGCGATGGTCTGCCACCGCGAAATCGAGTGGCCACAGGCCTGCGGTCCACGCTAGGCTGACGCCGGATTCCAACGGCTGGAAGATGCGTATTACAGGCTCCTCTCCTGTTGCCGGCAAAACAAGCGACACGATCGTTGCCTTGTCGAGCGGGCGTCTGCCGGCAGGGGTCGCGGTCGTACGCATGAGCGGACCGGCGGTCAGGGAGACGATCACGGATCTTGCCGGATTGCTGCCGCCACCGCGAATGGCGCGGTTCGGTGTCCTGAGGCTGCCTGACGGGTCGGTGCTGGACAGCGGCCTGACGTTGTTCTTTCCCGGACCTCACAGTTTTACCGGCGAGGATTGCGGCGAGTTCCAGATTCATGGTGGCCGGGCGGCGGTCGATACGTTGCTGCGGACCATTGTCCAGCGGCCGGGCTGCCGGCTGGCGCAGGCGGGAGAGTTCACGCACCGCGCCTTCGAAAACGGTAAGATGGACCTGCTGGACGCCGAAGCGACGGCCGACATCATCGCCGCCGAGACCGAAGGCCAGCGGCGCTTCGCTGTCGAGAACAGCAGCGGCCAGCATGCGAAGCTCTACAGCGGATGGCGTGGCCGGTTGATCCGGGCGCGGGCGCTGGTCGAAGCCGAACTGGACTTTGCCGACGAAAGCGACGTGCCCGGCTCTGTCTCGGATCAGGTTTGGGCCGACATGGAGACGCTTCTGACCGAAATCCGCGGGCATGCGGGCAGCTATGCGAAAGCCGAAATGCTTCGCGACGGTTTCGATGTCGTGCTGGTCGGCGCCCCGAATGCCGGAAAATCCAGCCTGCTGAATGCATTGGCTCGCCGCGAGGTGGCAATCGTCACCGAGGAGCCAGGCACGACCCGCGACCTGATCGAAATCGCGCTCGATCTGAACGGCACGAAAGTAAGGTTAACGGATACGGCCGGATTGCGCGAAACCGGCGGCAAGGTGGAGCGCCTCGGCATGGAGAAGGCGCGGGCGCGGGCGCAAGGAGCCTCGCTCGTGCTGGCGCTTGAAGACCTGTCCGCTCCCGTGGCGGTCAGCGAGCGCTTTCCCGGCGAAGTCCTGCGAGTGGGGACCAAGCGCGACCTGGTCGGCCAGATGGAGTCAACGGACCCGTATGATTTTCTCATCTCCTGCGTAAGCGGCGAAGGCTTGCCCGAGTTGCTGGCGGCGATCGAGGACCGTGCCGCAAAGGCGGGGCCGCAGCGTGGCGAACTGATACCGTGGCGGATCCGCCATGTAGCGTTGCTTGAGGAATCTATGACCCATCTTCGGCGCAGCCTGGCTGCGATACCATTGGAACTCCGCTCGGAGGAGCTTCGGCTGGCGAGCAATGCCTTGGGGCGGATCGTCGGAGAAATCGACGTGGAGGATCTGCTGGAGGCGATCTTCGGCCAGTTCTGCATCGGCAAATAGCTCGTGATTCACGTGAAACATGCGCTTCACGGGCGGTGCACGAGCGCGAATACTTGACAGGCGCCGCGAGGCGCCTATGCAAACGACATGGCACAATCAGTGATGTTCGACGTGGTGGTGGTCGGCGGCGGCCATGCCGGCAGCGAAGCTGCCGCGGCGGCTGCGCGCGTCGGTGCCCGGACCGCCCTGGTGACGATGAGCGCCGCGGCGATCGGCACCATGTCCTGTAACCCGGCGATCGGCGGCATCGGCAAGGGCCAGCTCGTGCGCGAGATCGACGCGCTGGACGGCATCATGGGCCGTGCGGCCGACATGGGCGGCATCCAGTTCCGCCTGCTCAACCGGCGCAAAGGCCCGGCGGTGCGCGGGCCGCGCACCCAGGCCGATCGCAAATTGTATCGCGAGGCGATCCAACACCTTATCCAACTGCAGCCGAACCTTTCCGTCCTGGAAGGCGAAGTTGCCGAGATCGTTGTCAACGACGGCCAAGCGCGTGGCCTGATACTGACCGACGGTACGCATATCCTATGCGGGGCCATGGTGCTCACCACGGGTACCTTCCTGCGCGGCCTGATCCATATCGGCGAGCGGCGCATTCCCGCCGGCCGGATGAACGAGAAGGCGGCCGCCAGCCTTTCGGCTTCGCTGAGCCATGCCGGCTTCGCGCTAAAGCGCCTGAAGACGGGAACCCCGCCGCGCCTGGATACCGCAACGATCGACTGGGCAGGCCTCGACCGGCAGGCCGCGGACGAGGAGCCTGTGCCTTTCTCGCTGATAACCGAATCGATCGCCAATCCGCAGATCGAATGCGGCATCACCCGCACCACGGAGGCTACGCATCGCGTCATCCGCGACAATCTGCATCGGTCGGCGATGTATTCCGGCTCCATCGAGGGGGTCGGGCCGCGCTACTGCCCTTCGATCGAGGACAAGATCGTCAAGTTCGGCGACCGAGACGGCCACCAGATATTTCTCGAGCCGGAAGGCCTGGGCGATCCGGTGGTCTATCCCAATGGGATTTCGACTTCTCTTCCAGAAGACGTGCAGCTCGCCCTGCTCAAGACCATTCCGGGGCTGGAGCGCGCCAAGATGCTGCAGCCGGGCTACGCGATCGAGTACGACCACGTCGATCCGCGCGAGCTCCACGCCACCCTCGAGACCCGCAAGATCGCCCGCCTTTTCCTGGCCGGGCAGATCAACGGCACCACCGGCTACGAGGAGGCGGCGGCGCAGGGTCTGCTGGCCGGGCTCAACGCGGCACGGCGCGCTTCGGGCGAAGCGGGCGTCGTCATCGGCCGCTCCGAGGCTTATATCGGGGTCATGGTCGACGACCTTACGACAAGGGGCGTGACCGAACCTTACCGCATGTTCACGTCCAGGGCGGAGTTTCGCCTGTCGCTTCGGGCCGACAATGCCGACACGCGGCTGACTCCGCTTGCGGAAAAATGGGGCCTGGCGTCGGTCGAGCGCCGTAGCGCCTTTGCAGCGCTGGCTCGCCGGCGGGAGCAGGCCATGGGTCTTGCGCAATCCTTGTCGCTGACGCCCAACGAAGCGCGGCGGCACGGTCTGAACATCAATATGGACGGCAAGCGACGGTCGGCCTTCGAGCTGCTGTCCTATCCCGAAATCGATGTCCCGCTGCTGTCGGGCATATGGCCCGAGTTGGCTGCTCTCGACGCGAAGACCGCGGAGAGCCTGGAGATCGAAGCAGGATATGCGGTGTACCTCGACAAGCAGACCGGGGATATCGAGCAGATAAGAAGGGACGAGGAACGGCTTATTCCGGAAGGCCTTGATTTTGCTTCGCTTCCCGGCTTGTCCAACGAGTTGAAGCAGAAGATGGCGCATCGCAGGCCGGCATCGATCGCCGCGGCGGCGCGGATGGAAGGTATGACGCCGGCGGCTATGGCGATCATCGCCGCGCGTGTCCGCGAGGCAGAGCGGGGCGCTGGAGACCGGGCGGCGTGAACGCCGAAGCATCCGAGGCGCTTGTCAAGATCGCAGGGCCTGTTTCACGTGAAACTTTCTCCCGCCTGCAGCGGTTCGTCGCACTTTTCCAGCGCTGGAACGCGGTAACGAATCTGGTTGCCGCTTCGACGGTGGAGGATCTGTGGGACCGACACATTCTTGACAGCGCGCAACTGGCAAAGCTCCGGCCGCTGTCCGGCAGATGGGTTGACCTCGGGTCCGGCGGCGGCTTTCCGGGTCTGGTCTTGGCCATTCTTGGGCGTGAGAAGCCGGGCTTCCATATAGACCTCGTCGAGAGCAATCGAAAAAAGACCGCGTTCCTTCAGACGGCAAGCGGCGAGCTCGGCCTGCCGGCGGCCATCCATGGGCGGCGGATCGAACAGGTCCACGAAAAAATCGGGCAGGTCGACGTCGTCACGTCGCGTGCTCTCGCATCCCTTTCCGACCTGCTGGCTCTTTCGGAGCCATGGCTGACAAAGGGTGCAACGGCGCTATTCCACAAAGGTCGTGAATATCGTCGCGAGATCGAAGAAAGTTCTCACTTGTGGCACTATCACCTGATAGAACACCCAAGCGCGGTCGAATCGCAGAGCGTTATCCTGGAGATAAGCCGGCTGGATCGGGCGCGCTGACAGAAACAGCCATCGCGGCGGAACCATGTCCCAATCGCCTCGGATCATCACCATCGCCAACCAGAAGGGCGGGGTGGGCAAGACCACCACCGCCATCAACCTGGCGACGGCCCTGGCCGCGATCGGGGAGCGGGTCTTGCTCGTCGATCTCGATCCGCAGGGCAATGCCAGCACCGGCTTGGGCATCGACCGCCGGGATCGTGTCTCGTCCTCCTACGACGTGCTCACCGGGGCGCTGTCGCTCGAAGACGCGGCGATGGAGACGGCCGTTCCTGGCCTGTTCCTCGTTCCCTCCACGCTCGACCTGCTCGGCGTGGAAATGGAGATCGCAGGCACTCCCGACCGCGTGCTGCGGCTGCGCAATGCGGTTCGCTCCTCGGCAGCGAGAGTGGGTCTCTACAGCTATATCTTGATCGATTGTCCGCCCTCCCTCAACCTGTTGACGTTGAACTCCATGGCGGCGGCGGATTCCGTGCTTGTTCCCCTGCAATGCGAGTTCTTTGCGCTGGAAGGCTTGAGCCAGTTGCTCGAGACGGTCGAAGAGGTCCACCGGACGGTCAACCCCGATCTCACCATCCAGGGGATCGTCATGACCATGTATGACGGCCGCAACAACCTGGCCAATCAGGTCGTCGACGACGTGCGGGCCCATCTCGGCGACAAGGTCTACAACACGATCATCCCCCGCAACGTGCGCGTCTCGGAAGCGCCGTCGCACGGCAAGCCGGCGATCCTCTACGATCTCAAATGCACGGGCAGCCAGGCGTATCTGCAGCTGGCGTCGGAAGTGATCCGGCAGGAGCGCCGCCTGCGGGCAGCGTGAGGTTGCCTGGGGACGAACTGTAAGTTGAGCGACGTATCATGAACGATGATCCTTCCAGACGTAGGCTTGGGCGCGGACTTGCCGCGCTGATCGGCGAAATCGACAAGCCGGCGGAGCCGCAGCAGCCGGTTGTGCAGGGCGATCGCAAGGTGCCGATCGAATTCATCGAGCCCAACCCGCGCAATCCCCGGCGTGCCTTCGGCGACGCCGACCTCACCGACCTGGCGCAATCCATCAAGGAACACGGCATCGTCCAGCCGGTGGTGGTGCGGCCGTCCGGCAATACGCCGGGGCGCTACGAGATCATCGCCGGCGAGCGGCGCTGGCGGGCGGCCCAGCGGGCGGGGCTGATCGACATCCCGGTGATCGTGCGCGAGGTCAACGACCGCACGGCGCTGGAGCTTGCGATCATCGAGAACGTCCAGCGCACCGATCTCAACCCGATCGAGGAGGCGATGGGCTATCAGCAGCTCATCGACGACCATAGCTATACCCAGGCCGATCTCGGCCAGGTGATCGGCAAGAGCCGCAGCCATGTCGCGAATACGTTGCGGCTGCTCAAGCTGCCCGACGACGTTCGCGGCATGCTGATCGATGGCGCCCTGTCGGCCGGCCATGCACGGACGCTGGTGACGGCGCAGGACCCGACCGGCCTGGCCAAGCGCATCGTCGACGAGGGCCTGTCGGTGCGCCAGGCCGAGGCGCTGGCCCAGCAGCCGGCGGAGACGCCGCAAGAGGCGCCGGCCAAGACGCAGCGCGAGAAGGATGCCGATACGGTCGCGCTGGAGAAGCTGCTGACCAACGTGACCGGGCTGAAGGTCGCGATCAACCACAAACAGCAGGGCGGCGAGATGCGCATCGCCTACCGCAGCCTGGAACAGCTCGACGATTTGTGCCGCCGGCTAAAGACATAATTGCCAAGATAGTTTGCCGGCTGCTTTGGCGCATGATCCTAAAAGTCGGCAACTTTCGGGGATCATGCTCTAGCGTAAAGCGCCCTTGGCGTTCTGCCGGGACTCCACTGCGATCTGCAGCAGGGTGCCGTGTGCCAGGGCGACGGCAAGGTCGGGCCGCCGCCTGGTTTGCAGCACCGTATCGTGCAGTCTGGACAGGATGCGGGCCAGCCCGCGGCTGGTCCATCGCCCCAGCGCCTGTTCGACCAACCGCCGACGGCTGAAAAAGACGGCTGGTTTTGCGGCAGCGACGGCGGAGGCGGCATTCGTCCCGTTCCTCTCCATCGCCACGCGCATGAGCTGAAGCGCCTGGAGCTGCCGCTGCAGCGACGAAAGAACCGCATAGGCCTGGCTGGAGCCGACTGCCTGGCGCGCGAAGGCCGCATCGAAGGCCTGGAGATTGCCCTCCAGAACGGCGTCCACGGCCTCGTCCACGGAAATCGACGAGACATCGCCGGTCAGCGCGCGGACGTCCTCCACCGATATGCTGCCGGTGCCGAGTGCATAAAGCGCCAGCTTGGCGACCTCGCCGCGGCTAGCCATGCGATCGCCGCCGAGATTGCGGCGCAGCAGCGCGCGAGCCTCCGGATCGATCGACAGGCCGGCCTTGCGCAGCTCGTCGTCGATGACCGCGTCGACCGAGCGGGCGTCGTCGGCATAGCAAGGCAGTGCTATGCCGGCAGCCGCCGATTCCACCGCCGCCCGCAGGCCGGTCCCTTTCTTGAGGTCGCCTGCCTCGATCAGCAGGACGGCGTCGGCGAGCGGGGACGCACACAGCGCCTTCACGTCTTCAGCAAAAGTCTTCTGGCCCTGCGCATTGCGCACCCACAACAGCCGGCGTCCGGCAAACATCGGGATCGTGTTGGCCTCGTCGAGAAGCCGGCCGGGATCCTTGTCGAGCTCGGCGGCGTCGAGACGAACGACCGAGAAGGGGTCGTCCAGTGCAATCCCCGTGTTTTGAGCGAAACGGCGCGCCCGCTCGCTGACCAGGCCGCGGTCGGGGCCGTAGATGAGGACGACGGGCGTCTCCTGGCGCGGCCGGGCGAGCCACGCATCGACTTCATGGGCTTTGAGCTGTGCCATGCGCCAGGGGTTAGCATGGTTGCGAATGGGGCGAAATGGCGTCGAGCATCATGGCCGCGGGGACGCGGCCGGCAGCCGTATCGCCGCCACGACCAGTGCCTGACCCATGGCCGATTGCGGCGCGGCTATCACGCGACGGGCGTCGCCGGTCTCGACGATGCGTCCGCCGTCCATCACGGCGATGCGGTGGGCGAAGCTGCGGGCGACGGCGAGGTCATGGGTGATGAACAGATAGGCGATCTGCCGGTTCTGACGCAGACCGGCGAGCAGGTCCAGGATGTCGGCGCGCACGGAGACGTCGAGAGCCGAAACCGCCTCGTCGAGCACGATCAGCTCCGGCCGCGTGGCAATGGCGCGGGCAATCGCCACGCGCTGCCGCTGCCCGCCCGAGATCTCGTGGATACGCCGCTCTCGCAAGGCGCGGGAGAGGCCGACTTCCTCCAACAGGGCGTCGATCGCAGCCGGGCGTCCGGATCGAGGAACGAGGCCGTGGATACGCAGGGGGTCGTCGAGCACGCGCTCGACCGTGGCGCGCGGGTTGAAGGCGGCGAGCGGATCCTGGAACACCATCTGAACTCTGGGCCGCAGGCGGCGCAACGGGGCGCCGCGCAGGGCAAGCAGGTCTATTCCGTCGAAGAACAGGCTGCCCGCGTCCGGCTCGACGAGCCGCATGACCACGCGGGCGAGCGTCGACTTGCCGCTGCCGGACGGGCCGACCAGCGCCAGCGTCTCGCCGCGCGCCAGCGAGAAATTGACGCCGTCCAGTGCGGCCAGGCGGTTCTCCCCCCGCCTGAAGGTCTTTCGCAGCCCGGTGGCAGTCAGCAGGCGTTCGGTCATACCCGACCCTCGCCGGGAGATGCCGGATCGTCGAGAGGCAGGCAGGAGGCAAGCAGCGCGCGTGTGTAATCGGCCTGCGGTTCCCGGATGATCCCGGCGGCGGTGCCGGTTTCGACGATCGCCCCATCCTTCAGCACGACGATGCGGTCGGCGATCGACGCGGCGAGGGCGATGTCGTGCGTGACGATCAGCAGCGCCATGCCGGTGTCGCGCACCAGCGTGTCGATCAGCCTGACGATCCCGGCCTGGACGATGGTGTCGAGCGCGCTGGTCGGCTCGTCGGCGATCAGCAGGGCCGGCTCGGCCGCGATGGCGGCGGCGATGCCGACGCGCTGCTTCTGCCCGCCGGAGAGCTGGTGCGGATAGGCATGCAGCAGGATGTCCGGATCGGGCAGGCGGACCCGGCCGAACAGTTCTGCGGCACGGCTCATGGCGGACCGGCGGTCGAGGCCGAGATGGACTTTGACGACCTCGGCGACCTGACGACCCACCGTCGCGACCGGGTCGAGGGTTCCCGCCGGGTCCTGGAAGACGAAGCCGACATCCTTGCCGTTGCGTGGCGGCCGCGACAGGCCCGGCCAGGAGAGCACGCCGCCGACCCGCGCGTCGCGCGGCAGCAGGCCGGCGATCGCCAGCGCCAAAGAGCTCTTGCCCGAGCCGCTCTCGCCGATGACGGCGACGCGCTCGCCGGCACCGATCGTCAGGTCGATGCCGGCCAGCGCCTCGCCTGCCGCGGAGGCATAACGCACGCGCAGCCCGGCGATTTCCAGCAGCGGCGTCACGACAGGCTCCTGCGCGTCGCCGAAGCCTCGACCACGCTTTCGCCGACGAGATAGACGCCGAGCACCGACAGCACCAGCGCGATGCCGGGGATGATGGAGAGGAAGGGTGCCGAGCGCAGCACGGCGCGGCCCTCGGCAATCATGCCGCCCCAGGTCACGCGGTTGGGGTCGCCCAGGCCGAGGAAGGACAGCGAGGCCTCGATCAGGATGGCGCCGGCGACGATGACCGAGCTCAGCGCCAGCACCGGCGGCAGGGCATTGGGCAGCACCTCGCGCAGGGCGATCTCGACCGGATGCATGCCGACGACGCGGGCGCCGGCGACGAAATCGCGCTCGCGGATGGACAGGATCTCGGCGCGGGCGATGCGGGCCGGTCCGGTCCAGGCTCCGAGGGCGATGGCGCCCACCACGGTGGCCAGCGACGGACCGGCGACGCTGACGAAGGCCAGCGCCAGCAGGAAGCCGGGAACGGTCTGGAAGGCGTCGGTGATGCGCATGAGCACATCGTCGGTCAGGCCACCGGCGAAGCCGGCCGCAGTCCCGACAAGCGAGCCGGCAACGATTGCGGCGGCGGCGGCCGCCAGCCCGACGGCGAGCGAGGTGCGGGCGCCGTGGAACAGGCCGGCGAGCACGTCGCGGCCGAGCCTGTCCGTGCCGAGCGGCAGCGACCAGTCCTGGAATGGCGGGGTCAGCGGCCGCCCGGCGATCGACAGCGGATCGGCCGGGAACAGGAGCGGGGCGACAAGCGCCATGACCACGAGCGCGGACAGGATCGCCGCGCCGGCAAGCGCCTCGGGCGAGCGCAGGAAGCGTCGCAAGGTCATGCCGCCTCGCCGGCGCCGACGCGCGGGTCGAGCACGGCATAGAGGATGTCGACCGCCAGGTTGATGATAACCACCAGCACGGCGCTGACCAGGATGATGCCGAGCAGCAGCGGCGTGTCGCGGCCGGCCACCGCCTCCTGCGCCAGCCGGCCGAGCCCGGGAACCGAAAACAGGCTTTCGATGACGACGCTGCCGCCGAGCATCGCCGCCGATTGCAGGCCGAGCATGGTGACCAGCGGCAGCAGCGCGTTGCGCGCCACATGGCCGATGACGATGCGGCGGCGCGGCAGGCCGCGGGCGCGGGCGGCGAGCACGAAATCCATGCGCCAGGCCTCCGCCATGCCGGCGCGCATGACCCGCAGGTAGAGCGCCAGGTAGATGAGGCCGAGGCTGGCGACGGGAAGGACCAGATGCCGACCGATGTCGAGGGCGCGGTCCAGCCCCTGCTTGCCCGACGCGATGGTCTCGATGCCGCTCACCGGGAACCAGCGCAGTTGCACGGAAAACAGCACCGTCAGCACGAGGCCGAGCCAGAAACCGGGCACGGCATAGAGGGCGAGCGAGCCGATCGACAGCAGGCGGTCACGCAGACTGCCTGGTCGTGAGCCGGCAAGGATTCCGAGCAGCGACCCGAGTGAAAACGATAGCGCCGTGGCGCTGCCCATCAGCAGCAGCGTGTTGGGCAGCCGCTCCAGCACCACGTCGAGCACCGGCCGCGAAAAGGTGACGGAACGGCCGAGATCGAGCTGCGCGAGCGACCAGACATAGAGGCCGAAGCGGGCGAGCGGCGAGCGGTCGAGACCCCAGGCCTTTCTGAGCTCCTCGATCATGCCGGCATCGCCGCCGGTCGACGCGACATAGGCGTCCACCGCATCCCCCGGTGCTGCCTCGAGCAGGAAGAAGCCGCCGACAATGACGATCGCCAGGACCGCGACGGCGCCCACAAGGCGGCGCAGGATGACGGCGCGGACGCGGTTCATGAGGGCGCTCACCTCAGGAATTCAGCATCCGCGACGCCGGTATGCAAGCATTTGTCACAGATTACGCACCGAGCCAGGTGTCCGCCCAGTTGGAGACCACCCAGCGCGGATTGTTGGCGATGTTGCCGACCGATTCGTGCGCGACGCTGACGAAACCCCATTCGGCGACGTTGATCAGCGGCAGGTCCTCGGCGACGAGCTTCTGGAATTCGCGATAAAGGGCGATGCGGGCCTCCGGATCGATCGTCTCCGACGCTTTGGCGATGAGGGCGTCGATGGCCTCGTTCCTGTAGCCGCCCTGGTTGGAGAAGGGCACGCCGTCCGGCAAGCCGCTCTGCACGAGGATTGTGGTGGAGATCGCCGGATCGACGCGGAAGACCGGCGGGGCCACCGCAAGATCGAAGGCATGGTCGGTGTAGACGGCCTTCTGATGCGCCGCGGCGTCGTTGTTGACGATCTCGGCATCGATGCCGACCACGGCGAGCGCCTGGCGCAGATAGTCGCCGAACTGCCGCGTCTCGTTGAAATAGGGGGCCGGCAGCAGCTTCAGCGAGAAGCGCTTGCCGTCGCCGCCGCGCGGATAGCCGGCCTCTTCGAGCAGCGCATCGGCCCTGGCGGGATCGAAGGCGTAGAGCGGCACCTCGTCGGTATAGAAGGTCTTGCTGTTGAGCGGCACCGGGCCGGTCGAGGCGTTGGCGTAGCCGAGGAAGATGGTGTCGACGACGAACTTCCTGTCGATCGCATGGGCGATGGCTTGGCGGACCTTGCGGTCGGCGAGTTCTTTGCGGCGGTGGTTGATCTCGACGACGAGCTGATAGGTGAGATCCTCATAGCCGCGCGACACCACCTTGAGGCCGGGGACCTCGGCGATGCGGGCGAGGTCGGCGAGCGGCACGGCCGAGAAGGCGGCAAGATGAATCTCCTCCGCCTCGAGCGCGCCGGCGGCGGCGGCGCGATCGGGCAGGACGCGGTAGATGATCTCGTCGAGAAGCGGCAGGTCCTTGTCCCAATAGGACGCATACCGCTCCAGCCGGTAATATTCGCCAGGCTTGTGCTCGGCGAAGCGGAACGGGCCGGTGCCGATCGGCGCGGTGTTGGCCGGGTTGTCGGCGATCTCGCCCTGCTCGTAGACATGCTTCGGCAGCACGCTGGTCAGCGGCGGCAGGGCGTTGCGGATGAGCTGGAACGGCGTCGGCTTAGAGAAGCGGAAGACGGCGGTATGTTCGTCCGGCGTGTCCACCGCCTCCAAATCCTTGAAGACGACGCGGCCGAGATTCTGCAGCGGCTTCCATACGTTGAGCGCCGAGAAGGCGACATCGGCCGAGGTGAAGGGTTTTCCGTCGTGCCAGGTGACGCCCTCGCGCAGCCGGAAGGTGACGGACAATCCGTCGCCGGAACCTTCCCAACTCGTCGCCAGCCGCGGGACCAGACCGTCGGCGCCGTCAAAGGAGGCTTCGGCGAGCGGCTCCACCACCTTGCTCGCCACGAAGAACACGCCGTTGGAGGCGACCATCGCCGGGTTGAGGTTGCGCGGCTCCGAATCGGCGGCGACGATCAGGCGCCCACCTTTCTTCGGCGTCTCCTGCGCCCACAGATGGGCCGGCAAGGCGGTGGAGGCGAGCAGCGCGGCCGAGCCGGACAGCAGCGAACGTCTCGAGAGCGGGAAAAGGGGCATCGTGGCGGTCCTTGCTGGGCGGTTCGTCTGCGTCAATTAGCCAGAATAGCCCGGCCGCCCACAAGGGGCGAGAACGGAAATGTCGTTGAGGCAGCCGCGGCAGGAACGCGGTTGCGCAGCCGGGACGGCCCGATCAGCGGACAATGTGCCTGTCCGGCTCCAGCAACCGCCTTCCCGCAGCGTCACGCAGCATAAGGTCGCCGAGCGCCACGAAAGAGGGGTTGGCGAAATCGGCTTGGCCGGGTCGGTCGCGATTGCCATAGGTGAGCGGAACGCCGTCGGCGGTCATGGTCATGCCGCCGGCAGCCCGCAGGATGGCGTCGCCGGCGGCCGTGTCCCATTCCATGGTGCGGCCGAAACGCGGGTAGAGATCGGCCTCGCCGCAGGCGACCAGGCAGAATTTCAGCGACGAGCCGCGCGACACCAGCGCCTCGACGTCGAAGCGCTTCAGCCATTCGATGGTGTCCTCGGCGCAGTTGACGCGGCTGCCGACGACAGCCAGGCGCGTCGGCGCAGGGCGGGTGACGATGCGGCGCAGCGGCCCGGCAAGGCCGTGCTCGACGTCGGCACGCCAGGCCTCGTTGCCGGCGGCGGCGAAGACCAGGCCGAGCGCCGGCGCATGGATCATGCCCATGACCGGACGGCCGCCTTCGATCAGGGCGATGTTGACGGTGAACTCGCCGTTGCGCTGGATGAATTCGCGGGTGCCGTCCAGCGGGTCGACCAGGAAGAATCGTTCCGCCGTGCGCGGCACGCGACCGGCGGCGGCTTCCTCCTCGGCGACCACGGGAATGCCGGGGTATTCAGCCGCCAGTCCCTGCAGGATTATGGCCTCGGCGCGATGATCGGCTTCGGTAACCGGCGAGCCGTCGGTCTTGCGGCGGTGGCCGAACGCCCCGTCGGCATAGACCGCCATGATTTCGCGGCCGGCCGCGAGGCCGATGTCGATCAGGGTTTTTGGGGTCACGCGAGAGTGTCCGATCGGGTCCGTTGCTGTCTGCCGCTATAGCATTGCGCACCCGGAAATCCACGAGGATCGCATGTTGGTCGTGAAGCGGGCTTGGTCGAGTGATGAGCTATTCGACGCTTTCCTCGATCTTTTCCATGTCGTCGTCGGAAAGGCCGAAATGATGGCCGATCTCGTGGATCAGCACATGGTTGACGATCGAGCCCAGCGTCTCCTCGTTCTCGGCCCAATAATCGAGGATGGCGCGGCGGTAGAGCGTCACCCGGTTCGGACCTTCGCCGGTCGCCGGGTTCCAGCGTTCGGCGATGCCGCGGCCCTCGAACAGGCCGAGCAGGTCGAACGGCGTTTCCAGCGAGAGATCGTCCATGATCTCTTCGGTGGGGAATTCGGCGATCTGGATGATCACCTCGCCCGTCAGCTTGCGGAATTCTTGCGGAAGATGCGCATAGGCCTCCAGCGCCAGAAGCTCGAATTCCTCCATGGAGGGCGAAAGCTGGTCATGCCAGGCGCGGGTCTGATAGATGCGGGCCATTTCCTGTCCTTTCGGGCGCATATAGCCTTTTGGCCCGCGGGTTTCGAGGCTTTTGCGCGGGAACCGGAGAAAAGCGCCAGTCCAGAGGAATAAATTCTTGCAGAGTCTGCTTGACTCCCGGGAGGCGCTCTGGAATCTATTAGAACATAACAGGAACAATGTCGGTCGGAAGTTTATCGTCATGGCAGCGCATGCCGTGGCGCAGGATCTCGTTCGCACCCTGCGCCATCAAATCGCGAAGATCGAGGGACGTCTGGCCGAACGCCTCGACGAGCGGCAGGAGGCGGCTTCTCAGGAGCTGGATGCCACAGGCGGCAAGGACATGCTGCCCATCGGCGTGCAGCGCCTGGATGCGGCCCTCGGCGGCGGACTTCCCGCCAGCGGCCTCGCCGAAATCCACGGCCATGCCAGCCGCGATGCCGGCGCGGCCGCCGGTTTCGCGCTGGCGCTCGTGCGCCTTCTGGCGCGGGAGAAGGGCGTCCGGCCCCTGCTGTGGGTCGGCACGGCGGACATCTTCCGGGAGGCGGGCCGGCCCTATGCGCCGGGGCTGGCCGCACGTTTCGGCCTGTCGCCGGAAAACCTTCTCGTCGCCGAAGCCGAAAAGCTCACCGACGTGCTGTGGATCGCCGAAGAGGCCGCGCGTCTCGATGCCTTCCAGGCCGTCCTGCTCGAAATCCGCGGCAATCCGCCGGTGCTCGACCTCACCGCGACGCGGCGCCTGCACCGGCGCGCCCTGCTTGCCGGGCTGCCGCTCTTCCTCGTCCGCGCCGCCGGCGAACCGGAACCGACGGCGGCACCGCTGCGCCTCACCGTCGCGGCGGCGCCGGCGGCACCGCGGCTTACCCTGGCGGGCCCTCTCGCCGGCTCGATCGGCCCGCCGGCCTTCCGGGTGACGATCGGCAAGAGCCGGACCGCAATTCACGCCGCCTTCACCCTGGAGTGGATCGATGATGCCTTTCGCGAAAGACGGAAGCATTCCGCAACGGATACTGTCCCTGTGGTTCCCCTACCTCCCCGCGGACCGGCTGTTGCGGCAGCGGCTGGGAAAGGCCTGGCGGGCGCAGGGGCATGGCGGGACGCAGCCGCTGGTGTTCAGCCGGCTGGAGAGCAATACGCGGCGCATCGCCGCCTTCGACGCACGGGCTAGGGAGCTGAAGCTCAGGATCGGCATGGGCATCGCCGAGGCGCGCGCCATCCATCCGGCGATCGAGGTCGTCGAGGCGGATGGCACGGCCGACCGGCGGCTGCTCGAAAGCCTTGCCGATTGGTGCGACCGCTACACCCCGCTGGTGGCGCTCGACGACGAGGACGGGCTGTTCCTCGACATCACCGGCTGCGCGCATCTGTTCGGCGGCGAGCGCGCCATGCTGGACGACCTGCTCGGCCGCTTCTTCCATCAGGGTTTCGACGTGCGCGCCGGCCTTGCCTCGACGGCCGGGGCTGCCTGGGCGGCGGCGCGCTTCGGCGGCGCCACGGTGGTCGGGCCCGGCGAGGAGGAGGACCTGCTGGCGCCCTTGCCGCTGGCGGCGCTGCGGCTGGAACCGGAGACGCGCGCCCTTCTCGAAAGCGTCGGGCTGCGCACCTCGGGCGCCATCATGGCCGCGCCGCGGGCGCCGCTGGTGCGCCGGTTCGGCAGAAAGGTGGTGCTGAGGCTCGACCAGGCGCTGGGGCGGGTGCAGGAAACCATCTCGCCGCGGCTGCCGGTTCCATCGCTCTCGGCCGAGCGGCCGCTCGCCGAGCCGATCGGCCTGCTGGACGACATCGAGATGATGGTGGCGCTGCTGGCAAGGCAGTTGAAGAGGGATCTGGAGCGGCGCGGCGAAGGCGCCGAGCGGCTGCAGCTGCATCTGTTCCGGGTCGACGGGGCCGTGAGCCGGATCATGGTGGGCAGTTCGCGCCCGCTGCGCGAACCCGGGCTGATCCAGAGACTCTTCCACGAAAAATTGACTGCGCTCGCAACGGACATCGACGCGGGTTTCGGTTTCGACCTGATCAGGCTGTGCGTGCTGGCGGCGGCACGCCTCGATCCCGCACAGGCCGATCTCGACGGGACCATGGCGGACGCCGCCGGCGACATCGCGCTTTTCGCCGACCGGGTGCGCGTCAGGCTCGGCGACGAGGCCATCCGCAGGCCGCGCCTCGTGGAAAGCCATCTTCCGGAGCGGGCAGCGGCGGCAGTTCCCTTCTCCAGCCTGCCCGATGATGCAAGAACGGCGATCCGTCAGCCGGCTGTCGGAAAGGAGCGCCCGCTCCGCGTCTTCGACCAGCCCGAACATGTCGAGATCACCGCTGCCGAGGTGCCGGAGGGACCGCCGCTGCGGTTCCGCTGGCGACGGGTGTCCTATCGCGTGGTGCGCGCGGAGGGACCGGAGCGCATCGCGCCGGAATGGTGGCGCGAGGCGGAGAAAAGCGAGACGCGCGACTATTTCCGCATCGAGGACGAGGAGGGCCGCCGCTACTGGCTCTATCGGCAGGGTCTTTACGGTGCGACGACAGCGCCGCGCTGGTTCATGCAGGGGATCTTCGCATGAGCACGCAGCCTGCAAGGTCTCATCAGCCGGCTTCGCCGCATTATGTCGAGTTCGGCGTGCAGTCGAATTTTTCCTTTCTGCGCGGCGCGTCCAGCCCGGAGGAGCTGGTGGTCGCGGCCTGCGCTCTCGGCCACGCCGGCATGGGGCTTGCCGACCGCAACTCCGTCGCCGGCGTGGTCCGCGCCTGGAGCCGGTCGAAACTTATCAAGCTGTCGGAAGAGGACGAACCGGTTTCACTGGCTTATCATCCCGGCTGCCGGCTGGTTTTCGGGGACGGCACGCCGGACATCCTTGCCTATCCGCAGGATCGGGAGGGTTGGGGACATCTCTGCCGCCTACTCACCCAGGCGAACATGCGCAAGGAAAATCCGAAAGGCGCGACGCTCCTCGAACTGGGCGATCTGCTCGAATGGGGCGACCGGATGTCACTTGCCGTGCTGCCCGACCTGTCGCCCGCAGCCGATGATCCGCTTGCGCTGCTTCGCCGGCTCAAGGCGCGCTTCGCCGGCAATCTTTGGCTGGCCGTCGCTCCCGACTATGGCGGTGACGATCGATTCCGGATCGAGCAGGCTGCGGCAATTGCGGCATCGGCGGGGCTTCGGCTGATGGCGACGAACGACGTGTTCTATTACTCGGCCAGCCGGCGCCCGCTGCAGGATGTGCTGACCGCCATAAGGCTCAATGTCCCGATCGGCGAGGCCGGCTTCGCGCTTTCCGCCAATGCCGAACGCCACATGAAGCCGCCGGCCGAGATGGCACGCCTGTTCCGCCGCTATCCCGAGGCCCTGGCCGAAACGCTGCGGTTCGCGCAAAGCCTGTCCTTTTCTCTGAAGGAACTGCAGCACAATTACCCGGAAGAGACCACCGAGGAGGGAGTGGACCCGCAAACCGAACTGGAAAGATTGACCTGGGAGGGAGCAGGGAAACGCTATCCCGACGGTGTTCCGGACAAGGTCGCCGGCCTGATACGGCATGAGCTGGGGATCGTCGGCGAAAAGAAATATGCCCGATATTTTCTGACTGTCCGCGACATCGTCCGGTTTGCCCGCGAGGAAGCCAAGGTGCTTTGCCAGGGACGCGGCTCGGCGGCGAACTCCGTCATCTGCTATTGTCTCGGCATCACCGAGGTGAACCCCAACCTAACGGAGGTTCTGTTCGAGCGCTTCGTGTCGACGGAACGCGACGAACCGCCCGACATCGACGTCGATTTCGAACATGAGCGACGCGACGAGATCATCGCCTACATCTACAGGAAATACAGCGAGAAACGCACCGCCCTTGCGGCTGCCGTGGTCTGCTATCGCGGCCGCTCGGCCATGCGCGAGGTCGCCAAGGCCATGGGCCTGTCCGACGACGTGCGCGGCGCTCTGTCGGGATCGATCTGGGGCTGGTCGTCGTCCGAGCTCGGCGACAAGGAGGCGAAGGCCGGCGGCCTCGACAAGGCCGAGCCGTTGACCCGGCACGTGATCGCGCGCGCCAACGAGATCATGGGATTTCCCCGCCATCTCTCGCAGCATGTCGGCGGCTTCGTCATCACCCGGGACCGGCTCGACGAGATCATGCCCATCGTCAAGACGGCGATGGAGGAACGCAAGATGGTCGAATGGGACAAGGACGATCTCGACGCGGTCGGCATCCTCAAGGTCGACGTGCTGGCGCTCGGCATGCTGACCTGCCTCAAGCGAGCCTTTGCCCTGCTCGAGGAGCATTACCGGTTGCGCGACCGGCATGGCCGGCTGCTGACGCTCGACACCATGCCCAAGGAGGACCCGCGCGTCTACGACATGATCTGCCGGGCCGATACGCTGGGCGTGTTCCAGATCGAGTCGCGGGCCCAGATGTCCATGCTCCCGCGGCTGCGGCCGCGAAAATTCTACGATCTGGTCATCGAGGTGGCGATCGTCCGCCCCGGTCCGATCCAGGGCGACATGGTGCATCCCTATCTGCGGCGGCGGATGGGCATCGAGAAGGTGGATTATCCGAGCCCGGAGCTGAAGAAGATCCTTGTCCGGACTTTGGGCGTGCCGCTGTTTCAGGAACAGGCGATGAAGATCGCCATCGACGCCGGCGGCTTCTCTCCGGGCGAGGCGGATCAATTGCGCCGTGCGATGGCGACCTTCAAGCGCAACGGGACGATCGAGGAGTATGAAACCCGAATGATCGAGGGGATGATCAAGAACGGCTATTCCAGGGAATTCGCGCAACGCTGCTTCAACCAGATAAAGGGTTTTGGCGACTACGGCTTTCCCGAAAGCCATGCAGCGTCCTTCGCGCTCCTCGTCTATGCCTCCTGCTGGTTCAAGACCTTCTATCCGGACGTCTTCTGCGCCGCGATCCTGAACTCGCAGCCGATGGGCTTTTACCGGCCTGCCCAGCTGGTGCGCGATGCGGAGGATCATGGCGTCGAGGTCAGGCCCGTCGACGTCAATCTTTCGGACTGGAGCTGCACGCTGGAGCGGGCCCGCTTCGATCCCGCGCGCATCATCGCCCGCCATGTCGAGATGCGCCGCGTGATCAGGACCATGAATGCCGTCCGCCTCGGCTTCAACCAGGTCAAGGGGTTGTCCGAGGACCGGATGGAGCGATTCCTCGACAGGCGCGGGAGCGGCTATGAATCGGTTCGCGACGTGTGGCTGCGTTCCGGCCTCCATATCGAGGAGATCGAAAAGCTGGCACAGGCCGATGCGTTCGGGTCGCTCGGCCTCGACCGGCGCGCCGCTCTATGGGCGGTGCGGGCGCTCGACGGCAGGAGCGCGGCCGAACGGCTGCCCCTGTTCGATCGGCCGGAAATCCGGCTGGTCGACAACGAACCCAAAACCGTGCTGCCGGTCATGCCCGTCGGCGAACATGTGGTTCACGACTACCGTTCGCTCGGTCTGTCGCTGAAGGCCCATCCGGTTTCATTCCTGCGCCGGCGTCTCGACCGGGCCGGCATCGTGCCCAATGAAAGGCTTGCGGCGGTGGAGAATGGCAGGCGCGTCTCCGTCGCCGGGCTGGTGCTGGTGCGTCAGCGGCCCGGCAAGGGCAATGCCATTTTCCTCACCCTGGAGGACGAGAAGGCGGTCGCCAACATCATCATCTGGGCACGCGAGTTCGAGCGGTTCCGGCCGGTCGTCATGGGCTCGAAATTCATCCGCGTCACCGGCAAGCTGCAGTCGGAGTCGGGAGTCGTCCACATCGTCGCCGAGCGCATGGAGGATCTGTCTTCCTGGCTCGGCCTGCTGCTGGAAGGATCCGAAACGGGCTCTCCCCCTCCGGCTGCGGACCATGTCCATGCTCCCGAGGACAGGCCAGGGGGCCCGCCAAACCCCGCAAGATCGAAAACGCCGAGAATGATGGTGCAGGAGGTGCAGAAGGTCATGCCGAAGGGGCGCAATTTTCAATAGAGCATTTCCTGTCTTCGAAGCGACGGAACTGCTCTCCCCCTTGTCTTTCGCAATTTCGGGCGGAAATCCCGCCGGAGCTGCTCCGGCAGCGCGAGCGGAGGTCAACCAGCCCGTCGCTGCCAATGCCTGCCGCATTCACCGCCAACCGGAGGAGATGTCCGTCAAGAGAGGGTTCAGGGTTCCTTTCGCGGTGAATCGTCTTCGGAGAACGAGCGTGCCTCGGAAGGCAGCATCACCGGGATGCCGTCGCGGATCGGATAGGCGAGTTTTGCCACGCGCGAGACGAGTTCGCCATGCTCCGCATCGAAGCTCAGCGGGCCCTTGGTGAGCGGGCAGACCAGAAGCTCCAGCAGTTTCGGATCGATCCTGTTCCTGTCCGCTTCGTCGCGCATCCGTTCCGGCCCATCTATTGCAGGCTGGAGCCGAAATCGTCGTTTTCGCGCGCCAGCGTCATCTCGGTGATGGCGATGAGCGTGTCGGCGCGCGTCTTCAGATCCGGCGCCTCGAGCAGCGCCTGCTTCTCGGCCATGCCGTAGGGCGCCATCATCGACAGCGCATTCACCAGCATCGCATTGTCGGCGCGGCTGACGCTCTCCCAGTCGGCTTCCAGGTCGTTGGCCTGCAGATAGGCGCGAAAAGCCTTCAGCAGCGCCGGGCGGTTGACGTCGCCGCCGCCCTGGTCCTCGGCAAGGTCGCCGATGAAGGGGGCTATGCGGCACTGCCGGAACGGCGTCTTCACCGGCAGTTCCTGCAGGATTCTGTAGCGGCAGATGCCCTGCAGCGAGATCAGGTAGCGGCCGTCGCCGGTTTCGGCGAGCGAGATGATACGCCCGAGGCAGCCGACTTCGCACAGTTCCGGCTCGCCGTCCTCGCGCTTGCTCCCGTCGAGCGCCGGCTGCACCATGCCGACGATGCGCTCGCCACGCATCGAATCATCGATCAGCTGCAGGTAACGCGGCTCGAAAATGTTGAGGGGCATGCGGCCGCCGGGCAGCAGCAGGGCTTCCGACAGCGGAAACACCGGTACCATCGTCGGCACGTCGGAGGCGGTTCGGTAATTGGCGTTTCCCGCCTGCATCCATCTCCTCCGTTGCCATCCGCTTCCTTAAAGCGGTACGCGATCAGGTTGAACCGGCATCCCGCTCCACCTTTTTGTCTTGCCGCATGATCTTTGTCCGAAAAGTCTGCAGCTTTTCGGGATCATGCTCTAATCTGGAGCGCCGGCCTTCATTCGCAAGGCCGGCTCCACGAGACTCTCCGACGATCAGGAAAACAGCATCGAAGAGAGCTTTCTGCGGGTCGCAAGGGTGACCTCGTCCATCAAGCCCCACGCGTCGAAGAACTGCAGCAGCTGGGCACGCGCGGCGTCGTCGTTCCATGTCCGATCGGCCTTGACGATGGCGAGCAGATTGTCGGCCGCCTCTGTACGCTTGCCGAGCGCGTTCTGGATCATGGCGAGATCGAAGCGCGCCTGATGATCCTTCGGGTTCTCGGCGAGCCGGCGCTCGAGCTCCGCGGAGTCGCCCAGTTCGGCGGCCTGCGCGGCCAACGCGATCTTGGCGCGTACCGCCGCAACCGCGGGCGCGTCCTTCTTGTCCTCCGGCACGCCGGCCAACAGCTCCTCGGCGCCGGCGCGGTCGCCGGTCTCGAGCAGCAGATCGGCAAGTCCGCCGAGCGCGTCGACATTGTCGGGTTGCTCGGCAAGAACAGCCTCCAACAGGCCGGCCGCCGTCTGCAGGTCTCCGGCCTCGCGGGCCTGCGCGGCGGCGGCAAGCGCCTCGGCGATCTGCGGACCCGCGCCCTTGCCGGCGACACGGTCGATGAACTCGCGGATCTGGGTTTCGGGAACGGCGCCCATGAAACCGTCGACCGGCTGGCCGTTCTTGAAGGCGATGACCGCCGGGATCGACTGGATGCCGAGCTGGCCGGCAACGGAGGGATGCTCGTCGATGTTCATCTTGACGAGCTTGACCTTGCCGCCGGAGGCGCGGACGACCTTTTCCAGGGCCGGGGCGAGCTGCTTGCAGGGGCCGCACCAGGGCGCCCAGAAATCCACCAGAACCGGCTGCTTGCGCGATTCCTGCAGCACGTCGGTGGCGAAACTCGCCGTCGTCGTGTCCTTGATCGCGGTCGCAGCCGCCTGGGTATCGGCGTCGGGCTGCGTGCCGAACTGGACGCTCGCCGAATAGGGGCTGGCCGCGCTTGCGTAGGGATTGTGCTCGTTGCTCATCTGTGTTCGTCGTTCGCCCTGTCTCTGGCGCCAAAAGCCGGTTTGCCCAGCATGTGGCTATCCCGCCGTCACTTTCAAGATGGCAGCCTCGTGGCCGGTCGCCTGCACGAAGCGCAGCAGGTCGCCGCTTGCAATCGTCGTCGTCGCCTCGTTGGTCAACGGATGGGCGTTGACCAACGCATTGCGCATGAGCGACTCGTCCAGTACCGCGCGGACCCGGCGGCCGTCGTCGTTGATCAGACCGAATACCGTGACCGCCCCGGGCACGACGCCCAAAAACCCCATCAGCGCTTCGGGCCTGCCGAACGACACCCGGCCGGCGGCGCCGATCAGATGGTGAATCTGCTTGAGGTCGACCTCGGCCTCCTCGTCCACCGTGACCAGGAAGTAATTGTCCTTCTTGTCCTTGAGGAACAGGTTTTTCGTGTGGGCGCCGGCGATCTCGCCGCGCAGGGCCCGGGAATCCGCCACGGTGAACAGCGGCGGGTGCTCCTTCGTCGCCACAGCGATGCCGAGCTTATCCAGGAAGGCAAAAAGCTCGGCGGGGGTCTTCGGCATGATCGGGCTCGGGTTCGGGCTGAAGCCCTTGCTTATGGCCAATGCGCGAAGCCGAAACAAGCCTTCCGCTGCGACACGCCGCGCTGCCCGCCGAACCCCGGCTCATCGCTGCTCCGCTTCGTCCAATTTCCCTGTTGCAATCGGCCGGCGCTTCGGCCATATAGGCGCGGCTTGCGGCGCCTGCGCCGCGCGAGCGGGTGTAGCTCAGGGGTAGAGCACAACCTTGCCAAGGTTGGGGTCGAGGGTTCGAATCCCTTCGCCCGCTCCAATTCTACTTATGTTTGAATGGCTTACAGGCTCGGGCGACCGGGCCTTCTGCTTTTTGGCGCCGGGGAGTTTTGCTTCGAGAGCCGGAGGGCCGCGCCGTGCAAAATTGCGCGGCGATGCCGTCATAGCCGTGCCCCTTGCCGGTGAGGATATGCAGCCGGTCATAGGCCGGGCTTTGTTTCGCGCCCGCCATCGGAGTGCAGGCGGCGAACCAATTCCGCCGATACGGCCCGGAGCAAGCGAAGCGATGGTGACCAGCCACACTCCCGCTGCGTTCGTTCTCCGTTCAACCGAAATACATCCGTCCGCGCAAGGACGCGTGCAGGTCGGCAAAAGCCTTCAAGGATGGCCGTGCAGCATTGATGGGCTGGTCCTGCCGGGTCGCGTCAGGACCAGCTCAGATCATGCCGGCTGATCGGTGTCGAGCGGGCGCGCTTGCCGGTGGCGAAGAAGATCGCGTTGGCGACGGCGGGTGGCACTGGCGGGCCGCCGGGTTCGGCCACGCCGCCCCACCAGCCGTCCTGCGAAAGCGCGAAATGGCATTCCACCGCGGGCATCTGGTCGATGCGCATCAGATTGTAGCTGTCGAAGTTCAGGTTGGCGAACTGTCCGTCCCGCAATTGCAGACCGCCGTTCAGCGCATGGCTCAGCTCCCAGCAGGCGGCACCCTCCATCTGCTCGGCCGCGTTGAGCGGATTGATGATGTAGCCGCTGTTCATCACCAGGACGATCTTTTCGATGCGAAGCTCGCCGCCGCGGCTGACCGTTACGGTGGCGCAGGCGCCGCAATAGGAGCCATGGTCCTCGACGACGGCGACGCCCGTGCCCTCGCCGCGCGGCAGATCGGTTGTGAAGCCCGAGACCTCCTTCAGCTTGGTCAGGACCCGCTGCCAGGGCTCCAGGCCCTTGGTCATCTCCAGCCGCCATTCAAGCGGATCCCAGCCGCCGGCCAAGGCCATCTCGTCGACGAACTGTTCGATGATGAAGCCGTTCTGGTTGGCGCCAGGGGCGCGATGCGTCGTGGTGGGGATATGGGCGGCGGGGTTGTGGCGTTCATGGCGCCGGTTCGGTACCCGATACGGCATCGTCCCGATGGCGTAGTCGGCCGTCGCCGGGCCATGACTCGACGCCCCCTGGTACGCGAACCAGACGGCGCGCGAGAAGAACGCCTCGGGAAGGCCGTTCTCGCCCAGCGCGGCCGAGAGCCGAGTGTAATGCGGCGGCCGCTGCTTGTCCTGGGCGATGTCCTCCTCGCGCGACCATATGACCTTGACCGGCCGGCCCAATTGCCGGGAAAGCATTGCCGCCTGGCGCGTGACGGCGGTGTTGCCGCCGCCGTTGCCGCCAAAGGCGCCGCCGATGAACACGGTGTGGACGAAGACATCCCTGGTATCGCGGCCGAGCTCGTCGGCCACGATCTCCAGCGCGCTCGCCTGGTTCTGCGTCGGCGACCAGACGTCGACGCGTTCGCCAGTGACGCTGACGGTCGCGTTGATCGGCTCCATGCGGGCATGCGTCTCGTAGGGCCGATGGTATTCGGCACTCACCACGCGCGCGGAGGCTGCGATCATGGCGAGGGTGTCGTCGCCCTCCTCGTGGCTGACCTGTCCGGGCTCTTCCCAAAGCCGTCTTGCCTCGGCAGCCTGCGTTTCGTCGCTGACCCCGCCGTCGGGGCCGAAATCCCACTCCACGGTAATCAGGTCGAGCGCGCTCCTGGCGCGGTACCAGCTATCGGCGACGACGGCGATGCCGTCCTGAAGGTGATTCGGCCCGGTCCTGCCGGGTACCGCCCGGAACTCGACGACATCCACAACGCCGGGGCGGTTCCTCGCTTCGCCGGCGTCGTAGCCGGCCAGGCGCCCCCACGGCACGGGGCAGCTCTTGACCGCGGCATAGACCATGCCGGGAAGGCGCGTGTCGATGGCGTAATGGGCGCTGCCGTTCACCTTCACCGGGACGTCCAGCCTCGCGACCGCCGTCCCGAGCAGCCACCATTGATCCGGCGGCTTGATGCCCGGCTCCAGGTCCAGCGTCACCGCCGCCGCGGCCGTGGCGAACTCGGCATAGCTGCCGCTGCGGTTGCCGGCCGAGAGCGTGCCCTGCCGGGCGGTGACGGCCGAGCGGTCGACCCCCCAGGCCTCGGCGGCCGCCTGCTTCAGCCGCTCGCGCGCGGAGGCCCCGGCCCGCATGATGTGGGGATGCTGCATGCGCACCAGCTGCGAGCCGTGCGTGCTGGTGACGATGTACTCGCCGCCCCTATTGACATGGCGGTTCATGTCGGCAAACACGGCCTGGACGCTCTTCCACGGCACGTCCAGCTCTTCCGCCACCATCATGGACACCGACGTCAGGGCGCCCTGGCCCTGCTCGGTATGCGGCACGCGGATGGTGACCTTGCCGGCCGCGTCGATCGTCAGCCACGCGTTGATCTCGACGCCTTCGGTGGGTGTGGTCCAGGGTTTCGGCGCGACCACGGCGGCTGCCGCGCCGGGAATGTGAAAGCCGAGGGCCAGTCCGCCGCCGGCCCCGAGCATCGCCCGCATCAGCGTCCGGCGCGAGATGTGCGTGTCCATGACGGTCATGCGTCCTCCATCAGCTCGGCGGCGCGGCGGATCGCCTGGCGGATGCGCGGATAGGTGCCGCAGCGGCACAAATTGCCCGCCATGGCGGCATCGATGTCGTCATCCGTCGGATCGGGCGTCTGCCGCAGCAGCGCCGCAGCGGACATGATCTGCCCCGACTGGCAGTAGCCGCATTGCGGGACGGCATGCTCGATCCAGGCACGCTGGACCGGATGGCTGTTGTCGTCTGAAAGGCCTTCGATGGTGGTGATTTGCGTGCCGACGACGCTGTCGAGGGGAAGGGCGCAGGACCTGACCGCCTCGCCATCCACATGCACGGTGCAGACGCCGCATTGCGCCACGCCGCAGCCGAATTTCGTGCCGGTCAGGCCGATGCTGTCGCGCAGCACCCACAGCAGCGGCGTTTCGGGCTCGGCATCCACCTCATAGGTGGCGCCGTTCACGGTCAGCGTGAGTGTCATGCCGGCATTCTCCACGTCCAGAGCTCGATGTCGACGTCCGTCTCGCCGTTCATTGTCCGGGTCCGGATCTTCTCCGTTGCGCCATCCGTCCGAAGCGGGACGGCCGCAGGGGAAATGCTAGCGAGGCACTGTCGCAGAAGCTTGTCCAGGCATGGCTGCCGATACAATTGGATACAATTGTCACGAATTGTTGATGCGGTCGACGCGGGCGATTGGCTTTCACGGTACGGAGCTGCTACGGCGACCGCCCTTGCTCTTGCCGGGCGCGCGATGAGGCCGGAGGGCCGAAGCGGGCGTCGGCGTCAAACGCCCGTCGTCGGGCGCGGGCGCGTGCCGTCGATGAAGCGTTCGTAGCGGAAGGCGGCGGGGTCGACGAGCGGTGCGTCGCCGGTCGCCAGATCGGCGGCGAGCCGGCCCGCCGCCGGCCCAATGCCGAAGCCATGGCCGGAGAAGCCGGTGGCAATGACCAGCCCGGGCAGCGACTTCACCGGCGCGATGACGGGAACGGCGTCCGGCGTGGCGTCGATGAAGCCTGCCCAGCGCTGCAGCACCGGCACGCCCTTCAGCACCGGAAAGACTTCCTCCATGGTCCGCAGCGCCTGGTCGATATGCGGCACCGGCGCCGGGTCGAGCGTACGATGGCGTTCGTACACCGAGCCGCTGTCTCCCAGCGCAGGCGCCAGTCCGGCCGGGCCGGTCACGAAGCCCGCGCCGACGCGCAGGCCGACCGAGCGCCATTCGTTCATCAGCATCGGCAGGAAGTCGCGGAAATAGCGAAAGCTGTCCGGAACGATCTCATGGTAGCTCAGGGCGCCGCCCGCGATCGTGTAGCCGCCGTCCAGACGTTTGCGGTAAGCGAAGCCGTCCGTCCACGCGGCGGTCTCCGGTCCGCCCTCGACCGGACCGGTGCGCAGGACCGAGGCGCGCACGACCAGCTGTGGCAGGCGCAGGCTGAGCGGCCGGCACAGCCGGCTCGACCAGGCGCCGCCGGCGACGATCACCGTGGAAGCGCGGATAAGACCTTTCTCGGTGACGACGCCGCAAACCCGCCCGCCGGCGGTGTCGATCGCGCGCACCGCGCAGTTCAGAAGGATTTTCGCGCCGGCGCGCCTTGCCGCGCGGGCGATCGCCGGGGCCGCCTTCTGCGGTTCGGCGCGGCCGTCGCTCGGCGTGTAGAGCGCAGCCCTGAAGCCGCGCCGCGCGCCGGGCATCTGCGCCGAAAGCGCCTCTCCGTCGATCAGACGGGTGTCGAGGGCATAGTCGCCGGCGCGCTTCAGCCAGTCCTCGTGGAATGCCACGTCGCTGTCGTCCCGGCAGAGATAAAGAATGCCGGAGCGGCGGAAGCCGACGTCCTCGCCGACCAACTCCTGCATGGCCGGCCACAGCTTCAGCGCCTCGACGATCAGCGGCAGTTCGCGCGGGTCGCGCCCCATGCGTCGGCACCAGCCCCAGTTGCGGCTCGACTGCTCGCCGGCAATATGGCCCTTTTCGGACAGCACGACGGAAACGCCCTTCTTCGCAAGGAAGAGCGCCGCGCTGACCCCGATGATGCCGCCGCCGATGATGACGACGTCGGCCGCATCGGGCCTGGCATCGTCCGTCGGGACCGGATCGACCGCAGGGCCCATGGATTTCCCCCAATGCTTGCGGCATCGCGCCGGATTGTCACGTGCCAGTCCATGCCTGCGCGAAGCGATCCTTGCAATGCACCAGCGCCGGGCAGCGGTCGAGCCTGAGTCGGTCGCCGCTTCCGACGAGCACCCGGATGGCTATTTCTGGCGGGCTTCCTTCAGGTGCTCGCCCGGGATGACGAAGCGGCCAGAGCGGCGCTCGACGACCGCCTGGGCAAGGGTCCGCGCCGCGCTGCGGACCTCCTCCTGGATCGCTTCGTCGCGGTCCAGTTCCTGGTGGCTGTCGGCGTAGGGTTTCCAGTAGCCGATATAGCGGTCGAGCTCGGCCAGCGGACCGGCCGGCGCGAGCTTCATGAAGCGCAGCCAGTCGGAAAGCGAGCGGCGCACGTTCTCCGCCCCTTCGACGTCGCCGTGGACGACGGCCGAGAAGAGCCGGCCGGCCAGGTGGCGCGGGTAGTCCCAGCCGTCGAGCTCGACCTTCTTCGCCTTCTCGGCATCCTTGCCGTCGGTGAGCGTCGGGTCCGGGTTGCCGCCGTCGGCGCAGACCAGCCGGTCCATCATCAGCTTCACCGGCGACGACACCTGATACCAGTTCACCGGCGTGACGATCATGATACCCGCCGCCGCCACCCAGAGCGGATAGATGTCGTTCATCCAGTCCTGGACCTGTCCTAGCGAGTGGTTGGGGTAGCAGGAGCAGGGCCAGTGACAGAGCGGTGCGGCCGTCGAGAAGCAGGCCTTGCAGGGATGGATGTGCCGGCCGTATTCCGAGGCGAGCCGCGACAGGTCGAGGATCGTCACCGGCAGGCCGAACTCCTGCTCAACAGTTTCGCGCGCACACTCGACCAGGCGAAAACTCTTCGACATCTCGCTCGGGCAAGTGTGCTCGCTGCGCGACGAGCCGTTGATGAGCAACACGCGGGGTTTTCGCGACCTGTCCTCGTAGATCTCCTGCGCGGCGAGGATGGCGTCGCGCGCGGCGATCCAGTCGACCGAAAGGTCGTAGTCGGGATTGTGGAACGTTTCCCCGGCCTTGCGCGTCACCGGGCTTTTTCGCGATTGCTCGTAGGCTTGCCAGGCGACCTCCGCCACCTTGTCCAGCTCGCCGCGAAGCGTGTCGAATGCCGGATCGAAGAACTGCTCGAGGTAGCGCTTCTTGAACGCCCTTTCGGAGAGGCGAGGACTGGGCATGCCCTTGCGCGGGGTCGTCGATCCGGAAAGCCGTCCGGAAACCTTCATCGGAAAAATCGCCACGTCTCGTTGATCGCTCATGCCTCAACGCACGCAAGGTGTTGCAGTTGCAGCCGCCGGCGGACGAGCCCGCCGACCCTGCTGGAAACTGCCGAGCTATCTAACCGCTTGCTGGCGCAGCCAGCCGGTGACGAAATCCAGGATCATCGGCACGTTCTCGCCCGTCTCGACGGCGCCGGCGAGCTCGGAGAGCCGCATGGCGGCCGCGAGCAGGAAGACCCGCCGCGGCTCGAGCGCTTTGCCGGTGCGGACCTCGTAGGTGCGCATGGCGCGCCGGGCGAGATCGGGATCGATGAGCGACACCTGCACGAACTCGCGATGCGGCGGGCCGAAGCCGGAATCGGCGAAGTCGAAGATTCCGCGCAGCCGCATCGCGTCATGGTCGAAAGCCATGTTCCAGCCATGTGCGTCGAAGAAGCCGTAGACTTCGCCGAGCGGGTCGGGGCCGAGCGCATGATAGTCCCGGATCGCCACCTCCGCTTCCGCGCGCAGCTCCGGCGGCAGCAGCGGCCAGGCGGGAGCCAGCGTGTCATCGCGCGTATCCCACCAGCCGACCGGCTCGGCGCCCGCGGCGCGCATGACCGGCGGGTCGACGGCATGCAGCTCGGCGAAGAACAGGGCGAGATCGTCGGCGAGCTGCTCCCGGGCGGCATCGTCCAGGCTGGGATAGTCGGAGGGCTCCAGCGTGCGGCCGGGCAGCTTGCCGTGTTTTGAAAACAGCGGCGGACCCGGGTGGACCGTCATGTCCGGCACCGGCATGGTGACCAGCGGGCGCACGGCCGCGAGCAGCTTCGCCTCGCGCAGCAGCGCACTCTCGGCCTCCTCGCCTTCGGGAAACTTGAAGATCAGCCCGCCCGCTTCGACGGCGAGGCTGTGCCAGCCCTTGCCGGCGACGCTGAAGACGGAGCCGGCCAGATGCGGGTAGGCCGCGAGGATGGCGTGCCGGCAGTCCTCCGGCACGTTCGTCGGTACGGAAACGCTGGTCAGTGGTCCATCGCCTTGACGATCTCTTCCGTCATCTTCTTGGCGTCGCCGAGCAGCATCATGGTGCCGTCCTTGTAAAACAGCGTGTTGTCGATGCCGGCATAGCCGGAGCCGAGCGAGCGCTTGACGAACAGGCAGGTGCGCGCCTTGTCGACGTCGAGGATGGGCATGCCGTAGATCGGCGAGGACTTGTCGTCGCGCGCCGAGGGATTCGTCACGTCGTTGGCGCCGATGACATAGGCGACGTCGGCCTGGGCGAACTCGGAATTGATGTCCTCCAGCTCGAACACCTCGTCATAGGGCACGTTGGCTTCGGCCAAGAGCACGTTCATGTGGCCGGGCATGCGGCCGGCGACGGGATGGATGGCGTATTTCACCTCCACGCCGGCGGCCTTCAGCTTGTCGGCCATCTCGCGCAGCGCGTGCTGGGCCTGGGCCACCGCCATGCCGTAACCCGGCACGATGATCACCTTCTGGGCGTTCATCATCAGATAGGCGGCATCGTCGGCCGAGCCCTGCTTGACGGTGCGCTCGATGCCGTCGTCGGCGACCGCGGCCGTCTCGCCGCCGAAGCCGCCGAGGATGACGGAGATGAAGGAGCGGTTCATGCCCTTGCACATGATGTAGCTGAGGATCGCGCCCGAGGAGCCGACCAGCGCGCCGGTGATGATCAGCGCCAGATTGCCCAGCGTGAAGCCGAGCGCGGCGGCAGCCCAGCCCGAATAGGAATTCAGCATCGACACGACGACCGGCATGTCGGCGCCGCCGATCGGGACGATGAGCAGCACGCCCAGCGCCAGCGAGGCGATGACGATCAGCCAGAAGATGGTCGTGCTCTGCGTGGTGACCAGGAGCACGATGAGCACGACCAGCGCGGCGCCGAGCAGGATGTTGATGACATGGCGTGCCGGCAGCAGGATCGGCTTGCCCGACATGCGGCCGTCGAGCTTGAGGAAGGCTATGACCGAGCCGGTGAAGGTGATGGCGCCGATGGCGACGCCGAGGCTCATCTCGACCAGCGCCTGGCCGTGGATGGCGCCGACAGCGCCAATGCCGAAGCTTTCCGGCGCGTAGATGGCGGCGGCCGCCACCATGACGGCGGCGAGGCCGACCAGGCTGTGGAAGGCGGCGACCAGCTGCGGCATCGCCGTCATGGCGATGCGGCGCGCGACATAGGCGCCGACACCGCCGCCGATGGCAAGTCCGGCCGCGATGAGCAGCCACTTGCCGCCCGAAGGCAGCGCCAGCAGCAGCGTGGTGACGATGGCGATCGCCATGCCGACCATGCCGTAGATATTGCCCTGCCGGCTGGTGGTGGGATGCGACAGGCCCCTGAGCGCCAGGATGAACAGGATGCCGGAGACCAGGTAGAGGAAGGAGGCGACGTTCTCGTTCACGTCACTTCTCCTTCTTCTTGTACATGGCCAGCATGCGCTGGGTGACGAGGAAGCCGCCGAAGATGTTGACCGAGGCGAGCATCAGCGCGACGAAGCCGAAGCCGGTGGCGAGACCCGAGGCCGAGATGCCGACCGCCAGCAGCGCGCCGACCACGATGACCGAGGAGATGGCGTTGGTGACGGCCATCAGCGGCGTGTGCAGCGCCGGTGTCACCGACCAGACCACGTAATAGCCGACGAAGATCGCCAGCACGAAGATGGCGAAGCGGAAGACGAAGGGGTCGATCGCGCCGCCGGAGACGGCATGCGCGGCATCGCCGGCCACATCGGCCGCCCCGGGTCCGAGGTTCTCGGCTGCCGCGCGTACCGCCGCCACGGCGTTTTCGAGCTGGTCGAGCGTCTGCTCGAGAGCAGTCTTTTCCATCACGCAACCCCCTTCGGCTTGCCGGCGGACTTGGCGGCCCCAGCACCCGCGGCTTTCTTCGGCGCCGCCTTCTTCGGCCGGGCCGGCTCGGCGCCTGCCGCGGCATCGGCGACCAAGGTCGTCGCCGGGATCGCCGGCGGTTCGACATGAGGCACGTCCGCCGCCTTGGCGAAGTTCGGGTGCACCACCTTGCCGGCGTCCGTCAGCATGGTCGCCTTGACCAGATCGTCATCGCGGTTGATCGAAAGCTGCTTGCCGGTTTTGTCGATCAGCGTCTCCAGGAAGGCGAACAGGTTTTTCGCATAGAGCAGCGAGGCCGACGCTGCGACGCGCCCCGGCACGTTGAGATGACCAACGATCTTCACGCCGTTGGCGGTCGTCACCACCTCACCGGCCTTGGCGCCTTCGACATTGCCGCCGCGCTCGACGGCGAGGTCGACGATCACCGAGCCCGCCTTCATCGAGGCGACCATCGCGGCCGAGATCAGTTTCGGCGCCGGCCGGCCGGGAATGAGGGCCGTGGTGATGACGATGTCCTGCTTGGCGATGTGCTCGGCCGTCAGCGCCGCCTGCTTGGCCTGATATTCCTTCGACATCTCCTTGGCGTAGCCGCCCGCCGTCTCGGCCGCCTTGAATTCCTCGTCCTCGACGGCGAGGAATTTGGCGCCGAGCGACTGCACCTGCTCCTTGACCGCAGGGCGCACGTCGGTCGCCGTCACGACGGCGCCAAGGCGGCGCGCGGTGGCGATCGCCTGCAGGCCGGCGACGCCGACGCCCATGACGAACACCTTTGCCGCCGGCACGGTACCCGCCGCCGTCATCATCATCGGCAGCGCCCGGTCGTATTCGGCGGCGCCGTCGATCACCGCCTGGTAGCCGGCGAGGTTGGCCTGGCTGGACAGCACGTCCATCACCTGGGCGCGGGTGATGCGCGGCATCAGCTCCATGGCGAAGCCGGTCACGCCGGCCTTCGCCATGTCGGCAAGGGCCGCGTCGTTGCCGTAGGGATCCATGATCGCCAGCACCGCCGCGCCCGGCTTGTAGCCTTTCAGTTCGGCTGCCGTCGGGCGGCGCACCTTGAGCACCACGTCGGCCTTGGCGGCGTCCGACGCCCTGCCGAGCACGGCACCAGCAGCCGCGAAATCGGCATCGACGATGCGCGAGCCGAGACCGGCGCCGGCCTCGACGATCACGTCGAAGCCGAAGCCTTTCAGCCGCTTCACCGTGTCCGGCGACCCGCCGACGCGCGGCTCACCCGAATCCGTTTCGCGGGGTATGAATATGACTTGTCCCACCGCCTCAATCCCTCCGGTTGGAACGTTGCCCCTCATGCGGCCAGCACAGGCGGCCGCAGAACGAAATCGTCAGGCGGGGACGGCCTGGTCAGGTAATATGCGCAGGAATGTCGCGCAGCAGATATCCGCCGCCGGCAACGAGAATGATGAACACCACCAATGCGGAGAAAAAGCTGCCGCCGGAGGTAAAAAAGCCGAAGGCCATCGCCGCAACCAGCGCGACGCAGACGATCGTGCCCCATTTCGCCAGTTGCACGAACAGCTTGTAGGTATTTTCGTGCTCGGAATAATCCATCTTGGCGCCCAGCTCGAGCGGTCCGGTCGGGGTTTGGTCGGCCATGCTGTCCCTCCGAAGGTCTTCTCCGGCACATAGCGAAATCGTGACGCGAGGGCAATGCCGCGATTGCCATTCTTGCTGCGACAAGAACGTCGCGCATTTCTTGAAAATCGACCCGGGGCCGCCTGGCGACGCGCCGGTTCCTATCGATCGCTTCTTTCGCCGCTCCGCATTTGCTATCCTGGCGCCCCGTGAAGCGATCGGACCGGACATGGCTGAGATATGTCAAAAAAAGATGACGGTCGAGGAGTTCTTCGAATGGCAGCAGCGCCAGGACAGGAACTACGAGCTGGTCGACGGCGTGCCGGTTCTGACCGTCAAGGCGATGACGGGCGCGACGGATCGACACGACAGCGTGACGGTCAACGCCATCGTCTCGCTGGGCAATCAGTTGCGCGGGAAACCTTGCCGCCCTCGCACGGATGACCGTTCTGTTCGGACGTTCCGGGGAATAAGGCGGCCGGACATTCTTATCGAATGCGGAAAACCGGACTCCCGCTCCATGGAGGCCGCCGACCCAAGAATCGTCATCGAGGTCCTATCGCCCTCCACCACCCGCTATGACCGGTTTCAGAAGCTGGAGGAATACAAGCTGCTTGCTGCGGTCAAGGTGATCCTGCTGGTCGATACCGAGGCGCCGCGGGTCACGGTTTGGCGCCGCGGCGAGGCCGGATGGCACAACCACGAGGAAAAGGGCCTCGACGCGACGATCGACCTGCCGGAGGTCGAAGCGGCATTGCCTCTCTCGGAACTTTACCTGGACCTGTCCTTCGAGCCGACCGACCTCGCTCAGGCCATGGACGAGTAGCCCCTACGACAGCCAGCGCTTCCTGCGCTTGTAATGCTTCACGTCTCGGAACGACTTCCGCCCCTCGCCGCCGATGCCGAGGTAGAATTCCTTGACGTCCTCGTTGCGGCGCAGCGCCTCGGCCGCGCCGTCGAGCACCACGCGGCCGGATTCGAGGATGTAGCCGTATTTGGCGTAGCGCAGCGCAATGTTGGTGTTCTGCTCGGCGAGCAGGAAGGAGACGCCCTGCTCCTCGTTGAGTTTTCGCACGATTTCGAAGATTTCTTCGACGAGCTGCGGGGCCAGCCCCATCGACGGCTCGTCGAGCAGGATCATCTTCGGGCGGCTCATCAGCGCCCGGCCAAGCGCCGTCATCTGCTGCTCGCCGCCGGAGGTATAGCCGGCCTGGCTGCTGCGCCGCACCTTCAGCCGCGGGAAATAGTCGTAGACCAGGTCGAGGTCGGCGCGGATCGCGGCATTGCCGTCGCGCCGGGTGAAAGCGCCGGACAAGAGGTTGTCCTCGACCGAGAGGTGGCCGAAGCAATGGCGGCCTTCCATGACCTGGATGCAGCCGCGGCGCACCAGCTCGTTGGGCGAGCGCGCCTGCACCTCCTCGCCCTCGAACACGATCGAGCCTTTCGTCACCTCGCCGCGCTCGGCACGCAAGAGGTTGGAGATCGCCTTAAGGGTGGTGGTCTTGCCGGCGCCGTTGGCGCCGAGCAACGCCGTGATGCCGCCGGTCGGGACCGACAGCGACACGCCCTTCAGCACCAGGATAACGTGATCGTAGATCACCTCGATGTTGTTGACCGAGAGGATGGGGGTGGATGAGACGCTTCCCTCCCCCTCGAGGGGAGGG
>NZ_JCACER010000008.1:0-69926 GCF_059502445.1 Kumtagia sp. | reverse complement strand
GTTGACCGAGAGGATGGGGGTGGATGAGACGCTTCCCTCCCCCTCGAGGGGAGGGAGAACCGAGTTACTTGCATTCTTCATTCACCGGCCAGGGCGCATTCGCCTCGGCGTATTTCTTCGCCTCGGCCGCGACCAGCGGCGCGATCATGTCCTGGTCGGCCTCCAGCCGGTCCGAGACCTTCACGAACCTGGCGCCGTCCCACTGCAGCATCCACGCGCCGGAATGGCCGGAATGGTTGGAGCAGGAGGTGGAGAAGGGCGGCACCATGCCGTCCATGCCGATCTCCTTGAGGCGCGCCTCGTCGAGCTTCAGGTTCTCCAGGCCCCAGCGCAGCTGCTCGGCATTCACCACCTTGGTCTTGAAATGCGCCTGCGCCTCCTTGATGCCCTCGACCACGAACATCGAGATCACCACGCCGCGCTGGTAGAAGACGTAGTCAAATTCTTCCCGCGGCAGCAGCGAATGGCCGGCCTCGACGACAAGCTGCTTGATGTCCTTCATCACCTTGGAGTCTGAGACCGGAAAACTCCACGAGATCGACCGGTAGCCTTTTGCGGCCTCGCCGACGGTCTTGAGGTCTGCGTCGCTGCCCGACCACCAGATGCCGACGAACTTGTCCATCGGGAACTTGGTCTTGACCGCTTCGGCCAGCGCGCCGGCGTTCATGGCGCCCCAGCCCCACATCAGCACGAAATCGGGCCGCTCGCGCCGGATCTGCAGCCATTGCGCCGATTGGTTCTGCATCTCCTTCACGCCGACGGGAACCGGCAGCAGCGTGAAGCCGAACTTTTCCGCATAGGCGTTGAGCAGCGGAATTGGCTCCTTGCCGTAGGGCGCGTCGAGGTGCAGCAGCACGATCTTCTTGCCTTTGAGGTTATCCAGATTGCCCTCGGAGATGTTCTTCAAAATCATCGAGGCGCCGTCCCAGTAGCTGGCCGGCGGGTTGAACGCCCATTGGAACACCTTGCCGTCGGCCATCGGCGAAAAGCCGTAGCCGGGCGCCAGGATCGGAACCTTGTCGACATTGGTCTTGGGCAGCACCTGCAGCGTGATGCCGGTCGACCAGGGCTGGGTGACGATCGACGCCGCCTTGGTCTTCTCGTAGCACTCGGCGCCCTTTTCGGTGTTGTAGCCGGTCTCGCACTCCTCATAGATCAGCTTGACCCCGCCGACCCCGCCGTCGCGCTCATTGAGCATGGTGATGTAGTCGCGCTGGCCGTTCATCAGCGGGGTTCCGGTCGCCGCGAACGGTCCGGTCCGATAGGACAGGTTGGCGACCGTGATCGAATCCTCGGCAAAGGCTTGCCCGGCGAGCGTCAGCCCGGCGAGCAGGCTGCCCGCAAGCAGCGTCCTGGAAATCGCGCGTCTCATTGTCTTCTCCTCCACTTCATTTTCCCTCCGGCGGCGACGATGCCGCCGCGACGATGCCACGAATCTAATGCGGGAACGGCCACATGATCAGCTTCTCCCGGATGATCGCCCAGAACCGCGCCAGCCCGTGCGGCTCGACGATCAGGAACAGGATGATGAGCGCGCCGATGATCATGGTGTTCAGGTGCTCGACCATGGCCGAGCTGAGCGGCAGGCCGACCGCGGCCGGCAGGGCGCTGATGATCACCGGCAGCGCCACGATGAGGATGGCGCCGAGATAATTGCCCAGGATCGAGCCGAGCCCGCCGATGATGGCGATGAACAGCACCCGGAACGACAGCGGGATGTCGAAGGCGACAGGTTCGGCCGCGCCGCGCCACAGGAACACGAACAGGGCGCCGGCGACGCCGACGATGTAGGACGACACGGCAAAGGCAGACAGCTTCGCCTTCATCGGATTGATGCCGACGAGCTCGGCGGCGATGTCCATGTCGCGCACCGCCTTCCACATGCGGCCGATGCGGCCGCGCGTGATGTTGATGGCGAGAACGGTGACGAGCGCGACGATCGCCAGCACCACGTAGTACTGGACCATCGCCGTCGCGTTGGGACCGGCCACCGGCACGCCGAACATCGAGATGGTGGGCACCTGGATCGCGCCGGAGGAGTTGTAGTTGTAGAGCCAGGCCCATTTCTCGAACAGCCACACCAGGAAGAACTGCGCCGCCAGCGTGGCGATGGCGAGATAAAACCCCTTGATGCGCAGCGACGGCAGGCCGAAGGCGACGCCGATTGCCGCGGAGAAGAAGCCGGACAGGGCGATGGCGACGAGCAGGTTCATCTCCGGGAAGAGGGTGACGAGCTTGTAGCAGGCATAGGCGCCCACCCCCATGAAGGCGCCGGTGCCCAGCGACAGCTGGCCGGCATAGCCGGTGAGGATGTTCAGCCCGAGTGCCGCCAGAGCATAGATCAGCACCGGCGTCAGCAGGGCGCGGAAAGCGAATTCGCTCGCCGTCAGCGGGAAGATGACGACGGCGAAGAGCAGGATGAAGCCGAGCAGCCAGGCATCCTGCTTGACGGGAAACAGCGCATGGTCGGCGCGGTAGGAGGTCTTGAACTGGCCGGCGGTGCGGTAGAGCATCGGTCAGGCGCTCCGATCGGCAAAGGCGCGAGGCGAGCGGACAAGCACGGCGTCCCCCTCCCCCTTGAGGGGAGGGTGGCCGCGAAGCGGCCGGGTGGGGTCGCCTAACGTACGCTCGGCCTTCTCTTTCACCGCTTGCTCGTCCATACGAAGGCGCACCATCACACTGCACCTCGCGAACGGAGATGAACGTCGGCGCACTGCCGCACGTACCCCACCCGGCCGCTTCGCGGCCACCCTCCCCTCAAGGGGGAGGCGGACGCCGTGTCTCGTGTCGGCACTCGCTCTCATCTCATCACACCCGCTCGATGATGCGTTCGCCGAACAGGCCTTGCGGCCGGAACAAGAGCACGATCAAGGCAAAGACGAAGGCGAACCAGGTCTCGGTGTTGCCGCCGAGCAGCGGCTGGCCCCAGTAGATCTCGAACAGCTTCTCCAAAATCCCGATGGCGATGCCGCCGATGATGGCGCCGGAGACCGATTCCAGCCCGCCCAGCATCAGCACCGGCAGCGCCTTGTAGGCGATGACCTCCAGCGCGAAGGAGACGCCCGCGCGGGCTCCCCACACGATTCCCGTGGCGAGCGCGATCACGCCGGCGATGAACCAGACCAGCACCCAGATGGTCGACAGCGAGATGCCGACCGACAGCGCCGCCTGGTGGTCGTCGCCGAGCGCGCGGATGGCGCGGCCCATCTTGGAGCGGTTGAGGAAGAGGATGAGCACGACGACCAGCACGACGGCGCCGATCACCGCCGTCAGGTCCTTCTGCTCGATCGACACGAAGCCGCCGAACGGCTCGAAAGTGTAGCTGCCGGTCGGGATGAGAAGCTCCTCGGTGATCATCGTCTTGTTCTCGCCGCCGAAGATGATCTCGCCGAAGCCGATCAGGAACAGCGTGATGCCGATCGTGGCCATGAACAGGATGATGTCGGGCTGGTTGACCAGCGGCCGCAGCACCGCCCGTTCGATCGCCACCGCCAGCACGAACATGACGACCAGCGTCAGCGGGACAGCGAGCAGCGCCGGCACGCCGTGCTCGTGGAAGCCGATGAGGGTGAGCGCGGCGAACACCACCATGATGCCCTGCGCGAAATTGAAGATGCGCGAGGACTTGTAGATGAGCACGAAGCCGAGCGCGATCAGCGCGTAGAGCACGCCGGCGACGAGGCCCTCCCACAGCACCTGCAGCAGGAAGTCGGGCGCGGCGATCATGTCCGCGAAGGGTTTTACGAGCATGGCGTTCAGGAGATCCATGCGGGCCTCCTTGCCGGAAGGCGTTCGGACCGACCTCTTCCATGCCGGCGTTCCTTCACACCCCCCTCTGGCCTGCCGGCCATCTCCCCCGCAAGGGGGGAGATTGGCTGGCCGCCTTGGTTTCGCCAATCGCCGACCTTGCAAGAAAGACGGGGAGAGCGAAGCTGCCAATCTCCCCCCTTGCGGGGGAGATGTCCGGCAGGACAGAGGGGGGTGCGAAGGAACGCCATCATCGCCAGCCTCACCCCGCCAGCTGCGGGAACAGGCCGAGCAGGCCGATGATGATCAGGTAGATCGCGACGATGTAGTTGAGCAGCCGCGGCATGATCAGGATCAGCACGCCGGCGATCAGCGAGACCAGCGGGGTGATGGCGATGTTGGCGATATCCATGGGAAAATCCTTTCAATGCGCGACGCCGAGATAGGCGTCGATCACGGCCTGGTTGGACTTCACGGCGTCGGGAACGCCGTCGGCGATCTTCTTGCCGTAGTCGAGAACGACCACCCGGTCGGAAAGGTCCATGACCACGCCCATGTCGTGCTCGATCAGCGCGATGGTGGTGCCGCGCTGGCGGTTGACGTCGAGGATGAAGCGGCTCATGTCCTCCTTCTCCTCGAGGTTCATGCCGGCCATCGGCTCGTCGAGCAGAAGCAGCGACGGCTCCATCGCCAGAGCCCGGCCGAGCTCCACCCGCTTCTGCAGGCCGTAGGGCAGTTTTCCGACCGGCGTGCGGCGGATGTGCTGGATCTCGAGGAAGTCGATGATCTCCTCCACCACCGCGCGGTGCTCGATCTCCTCCGCGAGCGCCGGCCCGTGCCACAGCATCTGCCAGAACAGGTTGCGGCGCATCTTCACGGCGCGCCCGGCCATGATGTTGTCGAGCGTCGACATGCCCTTGAACAGGGCGACGTTCTGGAAAGTGCGGGCGATGCCCTGGCGCACGGCGTGGTGTGGTTTCATGGCGCGACGTGTCTGCCCGCGAAAGACGATCTCACCCTTCTGCGGTGTGTAAAAGCCGTTGATGACGTTGAGCATCGAGGTTTTTCCGGCGCCGTTCGGTCCGATGATCGCGCGGATTTCGCCCTTGCGGATGTCGAAGGAGATGTCGGTGATCGCCTTCACCCCGCCGAAGGATAGCGACACGTTCCTGACATCCATGAGGAGGCCGCCGGGCTCGATTCCGTTGTCCGGAACTTGTGATTCTATATTCTTTGTGTGGGTGTTCATAGGATTTATTTCGAGCAATATCTTATTTCGCGACCTATAGATGAGCTGAATGAAATATAATTCTCAAATCGCGCAGCAGAGACATAGTGAGCTAGCCCCCATTGGCTAAGCCCAATTTGATGCACGGCGACTATGGTTCCAGGAACCCAGTTCATTACTCCGCCGCCTCCAGCCCCGCCGCGCCCGGCAAATCATAGGTCTTCGCGTCCATGATCCTGACCGTGGCGCGGACCGTTCCCTTGCGCCCGTCTTCATAGGTCATTTCGGTTTCGACATATTTTTCGTCCGAGCCATCGTAGAGCGCCTCGATCAGCGGCCGGTAGCGCTCGGCGACGAAGGCGCGGCGGACCTTTTGCGTGCGCGTCAGTTCGCCGTCGTCGGCGTCGAGTTCCTTGTGCAGGATGAGGAACCGCTTGATCTGCGCGCCCGCCATCGCCGGTTCTCGCGACAGCCGCCGGTTGGTCTCGTCCACATGCCCGGCGATGATCCTGGAGACCTCCGGATGCCCCGCCAGTTCCTGGTAGGAGGCATAGGCGATGTTGTTGCGCTCGGCCCAGTTGCCCACCGCCTGCAGATCGATGTTGAGGAAGACGCCGACGAAGTCGCGGCCGTCGCCGAAGGCCACCGCCTCCTTGATGTTGGGGAAGAATTTCAGCGTGTTCTCGATGTATTTGGGCGCGAACAGCGCGCCGGAGCGGAGCCTGCCGACGTCCTTCGCCCGGTCGATGATCTTGAGCTGCCCCGAGGCATCGAAGAAGCCGGCGTCGCCGGTCTTCACATAGCCGTCGGGCGTGACGGTCTCGGCCGTCGTCTCGTCCTGCCTGAAATAGCCGGCGAACTGGCCGGGCGAGCGGAACTGCACCTCGCCGGCCTCGGAGATGCGGATGTCGACGTTCGGGGCGGCCGGCCCGACCGTGTCGGCGCGCACCGCCCGGTCGTTCTGGCAGGTCACGTAGAGGAACGCTTCGGTCTGGCCGTAGAGCTGCTTCAGGTTGATGCCGAGCGAGCGGAAGAAGGAGAACAGGTCCTGGCCGATCGCCTCGCCGGCCGTATAGGCGACCCGCACGTTGGAAAGCCCGAGCACGTTGCGCAGCGGCTGGTAGATCAGGAATTTCCCGAGCGCATAGTCGAGCCTTGCAAGCAGCGGCACCGGCCGGCCTTCGAGGATGGCCTCGCCGTGCCTCCCGGCGACGCCGATCCAGCGCCTGTAGAGCCAGCGCTTCAGCCGGCCGGCATCCTCCATGCGGATGGTGATGCTGGTGAGCAGCGATTCAAACACCCGCGGCGGCGCGAAATAGAAGGTGGGCGCGATCTCGCGCAGGTCGAGCGCCACCGTCTCGCCGCTCTCCGGACAGTTGACGCAGAAGCCGGAGACGCAGCCCTGCGCGTAGTTCATGTAGTGGTCGCCGACCCAGGCGAGCGGCAGATAGGCAAGTACGCTGTCGCGCTCATCGAGGTCGTCGAAGGCGGCGGTGTCGGATGCGGCCTGGACCGCGCTGCGCGAGCGGATCATCACGCCTTTCGACCTACCGGTGGTGCCGGAGGTGTAGAGCATGACCGAGACATCGTCTCCGGAAGCGTTGCGGATGCCATCCTCCCACGCTTTCGCCACACCAGGGTCGGCCGCGAGCAGGGCTGCACCGCGCTCCTGCACGCTCTGGAAGGAATGCAGAAGTGCATGGCGGTAGTCGCCGAGCCCGCGCGGCTCGTCATAGATGATGCCGCGCAGGGACGGGATCCGGTCGAGCGTGCCGAGAATCTTGTCGACCTGCTCCTGGTCCTGCACGACGGCGAAACGTACCTCGGCATGGTCGAGCACATGGGCCATCTCGTCGGCGACGGCGTCGCCATAGACTGGGACGGGAACGGCGCCGAGCGACTGCGCGGCGGTAAAAGTCCAGTAGAGGCGCGGCCGGTTGGCGCCGATGATGGCGATGTTGTCGCCGGAGCCGAGGCCGAGCGCCTGCAGGCCGAGCGCCAGCCTGCGGATCTCGTCTAGCTGCTGCGACCACGTCCAGCTCTGCCAGATGCCGAAGTCCTTGTGGCGCATGGCCGGCCGGCCGGCGAAGCGGGCGGCATTCAGCAGGAGATATTTCGGAAAGGTGTCGAGGCCGGAGTCGGCGGCGGAGGTCGTAGCCGTCATGGTCATGCTCCTCCCGCTTTCGCGGCGCCTGCGGCCGATCCGGCCATAATGGCCCCGCTCGGCCGGTGCGCAAGCCCACCGTTAGACGAATAGGCCGGCTCTCCGCCGACGGATCGAACCCGCCGCCCGAAGGCATGCTTCGGCGCCACCGCGGCACGGTGACAGACGAGCGATGCGCGAAATCGCGCCAACCGAAATCCTCCCATGTCCGGGCGGATGGCCTCCGCCTCGAGGCCCCTGTTCCGGAAACCCGGATGGTCCTTTGTTCGTTGCAGGAGGCTAGCCGCAAATCCGGCCTCCGTTCAACAAGCGCATTGACAGACAGGGAGGGCGATTGTCTGATGCAATCGCGGCCTTGCGCCCGGTTCCCTCCGATCAGCCTTCGTAGTCGCTCAGCGCCTGGAGATCGATCACGGTGACGCGGCCGTGCTCGACACGCAGCACGCCTTCTTCCTCGAGTTCCTGCAGGCTCCGGTTGGCGACCTGCCGCGACACGCCGGCGAGCAGCCCCAGCTCCTCCTGGCTGATCTCCACCGTCGACGCCGTGTCCGGGTAGAGCACGGGATTGAAGAACCAGGACAGGTTGCGAGCCACGCGCGCCTTCGGGTCGAGGATGCGGTCGTATTCGATGGTGGCGATGAACTGCCCCATGCGCTCGTTGAGCTGGCGCACCAGGAAGCGGTTGAACGCGGAGCTGTTCTCGTAGAGCCACATGAAGGTGGAGCGATGCATCATCGCCAGCCGCGTGTCGCGCAGCGCGACGAGGTCGTATTTGCGCGGCTCGTCCTTCAGCACCGAGCCTTCGCCGAACCAGCCGCCGGCACCGGCACCGGCGAAGGTCATGGCCTTGCCGCCGCGCGAGATGGCGCTGATCTTGACCAGGCCGGTGACGACGCCGGTCCAATAGTCGAGCTTGTCGCCGCGATGGCAGACATAGCTGCCCTTGCCGAAGTGCCGCTCCGTCAGGCCGCGGCTCGCACGCTCGATCTCGTCGTCCGTCAGCTCGCGGGACCAGATTGCCGACCTGGCAAGTTCGATACGTGCGTTCATAGGCTCCCGAGGTCACTGGCGACCATGTAGGGAGGGTTATGAACGCCTCGCCCCGACCTGACAAGCAACAGGCCGCATGTCGGGTCCGGACCGCGGCGCGGCCTACGCGGCGTCGCGCATGTATTTCGCTGTCGGCAGGATGGTCAGCGGCGCGAGCTCGCCCTGGCGCGGCTTGGCGAACAGCATCCGCTGCTCCATCGCCGTCGACCTGAAGAACGGATAGCGGGTGAACGAGCGCTCGCGAATCGCCGCCACCGTCGCGCGGTAAAGCACGACCGGATAGTTCAGGTTCGGATAATCGCGCAATTCGCCGATCTGCTCGGAGCGGTAGATGCGCTTGTAGAAGCCGACATGTTCTTCCTTGATGGTCGACAGACAGTAGGGCGCCTGGAAGTGGAAGCAGGCCATGCCGGCCAGCCGCAGCGTCAGATAGGGTATCTGCGGATAAACCCGCGACCATTCCGGATCGGCCGCGAAACGGCTCGGGTCGATGAACGTGTCGCCGGCGGCGAGCTGCGGCCGCAATATGTCGCCATAGACCATGGTGGACGGCGAGAACGGCGCCTTGCCGCTGACATGGTGGATGCGCAGCGTGCTGACTAGGAAGCCGTCGACATAGATGCCGAACTTGTAGCAGTTGGGCGCCTCGTCGAGCGCGTCGTGGATCATCTGCTCAGGAATGTCGGAGACCATGTCGGACAGACGATAGGACTTGTACCGCAGCCGGTAGATGTCCTCCAGATCCTCGCCCTTGTCGCAGCGCCGGTATTCGGTCCGTTCCAGCAACTCGGAAACTTTTCTCGCGAACTCGGAAACTTCGGGCACACTACTGCCCGCTGCGCCGTCGCCCGGCGCATCACGCCTCTCGATCATGGTCAACCTCAGCCCCTTCCGCCGCAGTGAAGGTGAACTTCCGCAGACTGCGTGTAAAGGTGCAAACTCGACACGTTCCGTTTACCAGTCGTTAACCTTAAAAATTCGTTAAACTCCTAACGAATCCCGCTCGAAGGAGTCCAGTCTCGGGACTCCGAAGGCTTGGCTCAGCCTTGCAGCAGATTGTCGCGGCGTTGCTTGCTCTTGGCGGCGGGCCGGTCGGGGGCGAAGTGCCAGACCGTGCTCGACATGGTCTCGATGCCGGCCGCCGACAGCGCCGAGCCGAAGAGGAAACCCTGGAGCAGGTCGGGTTTCACTTCGGTCGCCAGGATCTTGAGCTGGTCGAAGGTCTCGACGCCCTCGACCGTGACGGTGAGGCCGAGCGGGCGCGACAGGTTGACGATGCCCTTCAGAAGCTCCAGCGAGCGCCGGCTGCGCGTCACGTCGAGCAGGAAGCTGCGGTCGATCTTGATCTTGTCGAGCGGCAGCGTGTGCAGATAGCTCAGGCTGGAGTAGCCCGTGCCGAAATCGTCGAGGGCGATGCGCACACCGGTCTGCCGCATCTCCTCGATGAACTTGCGCGTCAGCGACTTGTCGTCGAGCAGCGCGGTTTCCGTGACCTCGATCTCGAGGCGGTGCGCCGAAAGCTTCGCGGACGCCAGGGCGTCGCGCACCCGCTCGACGATGTTGCGGTTGCGGAAGTCGCGGGCCGAAAGGTTGACCGATACGCCGATCTGATCAGGCCATTTCGCGCATTCGCGGCAGGCCGCGTCGAGCATGAAGGCGCTGATCTCCGAGACGATGCCCATTTCCTCGGCGAGCGGGATGAATATCCCCGGCGAGATCGGGCCGAGATCCGGATGGTCCCAGCGGCACAGCGCCTCGCAGCTGGTGATGCGCATCGTGTCCAGCGCTACGATCGGCTGATAGACCACCCGCAGCGAGCGCGTCTCGATCGCCGTGCGCAGGTCGGCCTTCATCAGCTGCCGGTTGCGGAACGCCGCATCCATCGCCGCTTCGAACAGCCGCCAGTTGTTCTTGCCGAATTCCTTGGCCTTGTAGAGCGCAAGATCCGCCTTGACCGTCATGGCGTCGACATCGGTGTCCTTGACCCGCGCCAGCACGGCGCCGCCGCTCATCTGCACGTGCAGGGCATGGCCGGCGACATCGACGTCGCCCTGCAGGCCGGCGAAGATGCGGTCGATCATGGCCGCCAGATGACTGTCGTCCTCGACCCGGTCGAAGAAGATCATGAACTCGTCGCCGCCGAAGCGGCTGACCCGCACGGTGTCGGTGGCGAAGGCGGCGAGCTTTTCAGCGACGGCATAGATCAGTCCGTCACCGATCGGATGACCGAGCGTGTCGTTGATGCTCTTGAAGTCGTCGAGGTCGAGCACGGCGATCGCGCACAGCCGGTCGCGGTCGCCGCCGGCCAGTGCCGCTTGCACCACCTCGTGGAAATAGGCGCGGTTCGGCAGGCCGGTCAGGCTGTCGTAGCGCGCCATCGAGCGGATCTTCTCTTCCGCCTCGACCCGCGCCGTCACGTCCTCGAAGGTGATGACGCCGAGTTCCTGGCTGCCTTCGCGCGCCGAGAATTCGTAATGCTGCCCGTTGGTGAAGGAGACCAGCACCTTGCGGCTGCGCCCCTCGCGCAAGGCGCGCGTCAATTGCGCCTCGATGAAGCGGCAGTCCTTCGCGTCGAGCATGCCGCCGGCGACGCCGCGCATCAGCAGCGAATGGATCGGCCGGCCGAGCAGCGCGTCAGGCGACTTGAGCGACATCAGATGCGCGGCCTCGGCATTGGCGACCACCACCTTGCCGTCGGGCCCCAGCATGACCAGGCCGTGCGACATCGTGTTGAGCGCGCGATTGAAGCGCTCGGCGAGCCGGTTGGCCTTGCGCTCCTCCGAAATCGCGGTGAACAGCACGTCGCGAACCAGGTCGGCGAACCGCCGGATGGCGAAGAAGAACGGCACGGACAGCGTGCCGAGGATGACATGATAGATGTCGCCGCGCAGGATGAAGCCCAGCGAGATCGGCCAGGTCATGGTCATGATGAAGATCATCACCATGCGCGGCGAGCCGTAGTTGCGGCCCGAGATCGAGGTGGCGGAGGCGAGCGTGACCGAGACGGCCGCGATCTCGGCGAAATTGTCGTGCGCCAGGTAGATGCCGACGAAGCAGAACATGCCGAGCATGAGCCCGTGCAGGGAGCCGTAGACGATGTAGTCGTTCTCGCGCTGACGCGCTTCGTGCCAATCCCGCGGCCGGGGCGCGTTGCGGTATTTGCGCACGTTGGTCAACCGCAGCACGGCGACCACCGCCAGCCCGACGGCGACATAGAGGTAGATCGGATCGCCGGTCTTCCAGTAGCAGAGCCCGACCAGCAGGATCTGCGCGGCGAAACCGATGCTAAGCGTCAGCCCGTCGCGGAAAAGCGTTTCCACGAACGGAATGTAGACGTCGACCGATATGTCGCTCTTTCGTCTTGTTGGCACGCCGCGATTCCGGCCTTGGGGCAGACCATGGTGTCCCACATCGGGCTTAAGAAAGCCTTAGGCGCGGCCCGAGAGACGGAAAATGAAGGCTGGCCATCGTCATGACGGCTCCCCTTCGAAAGGCGGAGGAAGAGCGTCTTTTTCTACTCAGCGGCGCGCGCCACCGGCTCCGGCTCCGCAGCGGAAAGGCGGGCAAGCAGGCGCTCGCGCTCGGCATCGGCCCTGGCGACGCTCGCCTGCTTGACATGCCCATAGCCCCGGATGAGCTGTGGTAGCGAAGCAAGCGCCGTCGCCGCTTCCATGCGATGCGGCTCGAGCAGGCCCATGATGTGGTCGAGGTCGGCTTCGTAGCGGCGGAGCAGACTCCGCTCCATGCGCCGCTCGGCGGTGCGGGAGAACGGGTCCAGCATGGTGCCGCGCAGGCGCCGCATCGCCGAAAGCACTTTGAAGCCGCTCATCATCCAGCCGGGGAAGCGCGACTTGCGTGGTCTGCCCTCGGCATCGCGGTGGCCGAGGATGGGCGGGGCAAGGTGGAACTCCAGTCGCTCGTAGCTCTGGAACTCGCGCGAAAGCTGCTGCCGGAACGAGCCGTCCGTATAGAGGCGGGCCACCTCGTATTCGTCCTTGACCGCCATCAGCTTGAACAGGTTGCGGGCGACCGCTTCGGTCAGGCGCGTGGAGGCCGGAACCGCGCGGCTTTCTGCCGCGTGCACGGCGGCGACCCGGTTGCGATAGCGCCGCGCATAGGCGGCGTCCTGGTAGGCGGCCAGGAAGTCGGCACGCCGTGCGATGACCTCGTCCAGCGACTGGGCGAGGGGAGCCGGGCTCGACGCGTCCGCCTCGCCGATCAGCCGGCGGAGGAATTGCGGGTCATGGGCGGCGCGGCGGCCCCAGCGGAAGGCCGCGACATTCATGGCGACGGCCTCGCCGTTGAGCCCGATCGCCCGCTCGATCGCTTCCGCCGACAAGGGCAGCGCGCCAAGCTGGAAGCTCACGCCGAGCAGGAGCATGTTGGCCGCGATCGAATTGCCGAACAGCACGGCGGCTGCCCGGGAAACGTCGAAGAAATGCGTCCTGTCCTCGCCCGCCGCCTTGCGGATCGCCCGCTTCAGCCGCTCTGTCGGCAGCGAGAAATCGGCGCTGCGGGCAAAGTCGCCGGGCATCACCTCGGCCGTGTTGGCGACGAAGACGGTGTGGCCCTCGCGCACCGCGGCGAGCACCTTGCGCGAGCCCGAGACGACGAGGTCGCAGCCGAGCACCAGGTCTGCCTTGCCCGCCGAGACGCGGATCGCATGGATGTCGTCCGGCGTCGCGGCGATGCGCACATGGGTGTAGACGGCTCCACCCTTCTGGGCGAGGCCGGCCATGTCGATCATGCCGCAGCCCTTGCCTTCCAGATGCGCGGCCATGCCGAGGATGGCGCCGATGGTCACGACGCCCGTGCCGCCGACGCCGTCGACCACCGCCGACCAGCCGGCACCGCCGAGCGGAAAGGATTTCGGCGCCGGCACGCCGTCCAGCGGATCGGCAGCCCCCGCCAGTCCCGGCGCCTTTCTGATCTTCGCCCCATGCACGGTCACGAAGGAGGGGCAAAAACCGTTGACGCAGGAAAAATCCTTGTTGCAGCTCGACTGGTCGATGCGCCGCTTGCGACCGAACTCGGTCTCCAGCGGTTGCACCGAGACGCAGTTCGACTTGACTCCGCAGTCGCCGCAGCCTTCGCAGACCAGCTCGTTGATGATCACCCGCCGATCGGGATCGGGAAAGGTGCCGCGCTTGCGCCGCCGCCGCTTCTCGGCCGCGCAGGTCTGGTCGTAGATCAGCACCGATACGCCTTTGACCTCGCGCAGCTCGCGTTGCACGAGGTCTAGGTCGTCGCGGTGGTGCACCGTGGTGCCGGAAGGGAAACGAGCGGTGTATTTGTCCGGCTCGTCGCTGACGACGGCGATCCGCTCGATGCCTTCCGCCCGCACCTGGTCGGCGATGGCATGGACGGTGATCCCGCCCTCGTGCGGCTGGCCGCCGGTCATGGCGACGGCGTCGTTGTAGAGAATCTTGTAGGTGATGTTGGCGCCGGCGGCCTTGGCGAAGCGCAGCGCCAGGCTACCGGAATGGTTGTAGGTGCCGTCGCCGAGATTCTGGAAGATGTGATCTCTGGTGGTGAACGGCGCCTGGCCGACCCACTGCGCGCCCTCGCCGCCCATCGCGGTGAAGCCGAAGGTCGAGCGGTCCATCCACAGCGCCATGAAATGGCAGCCGATGCCGGCCGAGGCGATCGAACCTTCCGGCACCTTGGTCGAGCTGTTGTGCGGGCAGCCGGAGCAGAAATAGGGCGTGCGCTGGCCGATGTCCTGCGTCTGCGCAAGCATGGCCTGGAACTGCCTGAGCCGCGTGACCCGCGCGGAAATCTCCTCCGACGGGCCGATGCCGCGCAGGATGCGCTCGCCGATGGCGATGGCGATGTCGTTGGGGTCGAGCGCGCCCGTGGCCGGAAACAGGCCGTCGCCGCGCTCGTCGCGCTTGCCGACGATATCGGGCTGGTGGGCGGTGCCGTAGAGTGCTTCCTTGAGCTGCACCTCGATCAGCGCCCGCTTCTCCTCGACCACCACGACGGTTTCCAACCCATCGACGAACTCTGCGACGTGCTGCAGGTCGAGCGGCCATGGGGCGCCGACCTTGAACAGGCGGATGCCGAGCCGGTCGGCCTCGGCTTCGCCGATGCCGAGATCGTCCAGCGCCTGGCGTACGTCGAGATAGCTCTTGCCGACCGTGATGATGCCGAGTTTTGCGCTGCGCCCGCCGGAATAGACGATGCGGTTGATGCCGTTGGCGCGGATGAAGGCGGCGGCGGCGGCGCGCTTGTATTCATGCAGCCGCACCTCCTGGCCGAGCTGGTCGAGCTCGTTGCGGATGTTGAGGCCGCCGAGGGGCATGTCGAACGGCGGCAGCGCGATTTGCAGCCGCTCCAGCGCCGAATCGACGGAGGCCGTCGATTCGATGTTGTCCTTCACGCATTTGATCGCCGTCCAGGTGCCGGCGAAGCGCGACAGCGCATAGCCGTAGAGGCCGTAGTCGATCAGCTCCTGCACGCCGGCCGGGTTTAGGATCGGCATCATCATGTCGACGAACAGGAATTCGGTGGCGTGCGCGTTGGTCGAGGATTCGGCCATGTGGTCGTCGCCCATCAGCGCCAGCACGCCGCCGTGCCGCGAGCTGCCGGCGAGATTGGCGTGGCGGAACACGTCGCCGGAGCGGTCGACGCCCGGTCCCTTGCCGTACCAGAGCCCGAAGACGCCGTCGTGCCGGCCTTCGCCGGTGAGCTCGGCCTGCTGCGAGCCCCAGACAGCGGTAGCGGCGAGCTCCTCGTTGAGGCCGGGCTCGAACACGACGCCGGAGCGGCCGAGCTGCTCGCGCGCCCTCCAGAGCTGCATGTCGAGCCCGCCGAGCGGCGAGCCGCGATAGCCGGAAACGAAGCCGGCGGTGTCCAGTCCGGCCCGCCGGTCGCGCTCGCGCTGCATCAGGAGCATGCGCACGATCGCCTGGGCGCCGGAGAGGAAGACGCGCTCCTTCGACAGATCGAACTTGTCGTCGAGCGCGACGTCGTGGAGGGTCATGCGCAAATGCCTGTTCGGGTCCTGGCCTCGAACAGGCCGGCCCCTTGGGTTCGTCGCGGCGGACTCTTTCGCTCCTTGAACGCCGCGTCAAACAAATTTGCATGTACGGCCGGTAACATAGGGATGACTAGCCCGTCGCAGACCCCGCCGGTGTCTCGGGAAGACGATAGACGGATATGTGGGAGCGCGATTCGGCGGTGAACTCGGATCTGGCCCAGTCCGCGTCCCTGCTTTCCAGCTCAAACCCGGCCAACTGCGCCATGAGGTCGAGCTCCGCCGGCCAGATGTAGCGGTGAGGCGAGCGGAACAACCGGGCCTGCTTGCCCGCGTCGAACCGGAAATGGTGCGACACCACCTGCTGGCGAAGAAGGTCGTAGGTGTCCAGGCCGATGTAGCCGTCTTCCGCCTGCCAGACGACCGCCTGCTGGCCCGGCGGCAGCTTTCGCAGTTCAGGTACCCATAGTTCGATCACGAAGCGGCCGCCGGGCGCGAGATGGCGGGCCGCGTTGCGGAAGCAGGCGACCTGCTCGGCCTGCGTCAGCAGGTTCGATAGGGTGTTGAAGACGAGGTAGACGAGGCTGAAGCTTCCCGGGACGATAGCGGTGGCCATGTCGCCCTGGACGACGGGGATGGTCGCCTCGTCGGCCTTCGCCCGCAGCCGGGCAATCATCGGTCCCGACAGCTCGATGCCGGCAACCGCAATTCCCCGTTCGCTCAGAGGCACGGCCACGCGGCCAGTGCCGATCGCGAATTCGAGCGCCCGACCACCGCCGGCGAGCCGCGCCAGGCGATCCACGGCCGGCTCCAGCACGGCGGGCGCGAACATGCCGGTGCCCGGCGTGTCGTAGTTGTCGGCCGCCTCTTCGTCCCAGATGTCCTGACGATGCATGCCGCGGACTATGTGGCCGGACGGGACCGGCTGTCCAGCGGACCGTCTCGGCGCCATGGTCAATCCGCCTTGCCGCCGGCATTTCCGGGGCATGAGGGCTTCTCGACATCGGGCAGCTTGCCGTCGGCATGGCCGGCGAGTTCGGGATTGGGCGTGTAGAGCGGCCCGACCACCAGCGGCCGGTCCGGCAGCTCCGTCTGGTCCTGCGACGAGGTGATCGACGTCTGGATCGCCTGCACCTGCCGGCCTTGCGCATCCTCGATGCGGATCGTGATCCCGTACGGCCTGCCCTTGACGATGCAGCGCAGGGGCGGCGTGGTGACGGTCGTCTTCACCATTGCCGGCCAGATCTTCTGGCGCACCTCGATCGGCGCGGCGCCGGCCGGATCCTCGAAGGAGGCGATCGCCACCTGACCATCCTCGACCGGCCCGACGGGCTTCAGGTTGACGAGGAAGGTGGCCGTGGCGACACGGTAGTTGAAGACGACGAGCTTGCCGTCGAGCGCGAAGCGGTCGCCATCGCTGCCGGAATCGCGGCAGGCTGCCGCAGCGAGGCTAGCCGCCACCAGCACGGCGATCCGCAGAAGGCTGCCCGGATCAGGCATGACCGTTGTCCTCGACCCTGCGACGGCGATAGTGGCGCTGCGCCTTGCGGCGGTTGCCGCACACCGCCATGTCGCACCACAAGCGGCTGCGGTTGCGGCTCCCGTCGACGAACAGCCAGCGGCAGTTGGCACAGATGCGGATGCGCGACAGCCGCGCAGGCTGCAGCAGCGACAGCGCCGACACCGCCAGCGCAGCCTCGAAGGCGAGCGGCGTCTGCACAGCGCGAAAGGGGCGGTCCGTCACGTCGAACCGTTCCCCTAGGCTGCCGAGGCCGGCGGCGCAGGCGAGCAGCAGAGCCGCAAGCTCGGCCGCAGCAATCGATCCTTCTTGCGCCGCGCTCCGGAACAGCCGGTCCGTCGCCTCGCGGATCGACAGCACTTTCGGCGCGATGTTCCTTGCGTCTTCCACGATCAGCCGACGGCCGTTGAACTCTTCCGACCGGTGGAGCGAAGCGGCCTCGGCGAAGCGTGCGATCTCCGCGACATCGGCGAAGCGGTCGAACGAGCGGACGGGATCGCCGCGCAGCACCACCGTGTTGGCCGCATCGAGGGCCAGCACGCCGCCGGAAAAACGATGCGGTGTCCAGGAAACGGTCATTCCTCGTACTCTAACTGGTAAAAGCCGTTTGACAAGTTAGATCGGTGGCCGCAGGTTTCCGCAATGGCAGGTCACGCCGGGACGGCTCCATGCTCTACTTCCTGCAACAATTGCTCAACGGCCTGCATATCGGCGCCATCTACGCCCTGCTCGCCTTCGGCTATGCGCTGATCAACGGCGTCCTGCACCGCACCAATCTCGCCCATGGCGCCATCTTCGGCTTTGCCGGCCAGGTGACGATCCTGGCGGCGGTGTTCGGCTGGCAGGTGCTGTGGCTGGCGCTGCCGGCGACGCTCGCCTTGGGCGTAGCGGTGGCGCTGGTCTACGGCGCCTTCGTCTCAGCCCTGCTCGGCCGCCATGTGCTGCTGCCGCTGGCACGCCTGGCGCCGAACGCCATCGTCGTCGCCACGCTCGGTGCCGCTCTGGCGCTCATGGAGGCCGGGCGGATCGCCGCGGAGACGCGGGACTTCTGGCTGCCGCCTCTGTTGACCGGAGCCGTCGTCTTCGCCGCCGCCGGCGATTTCCGCGTCACCCTGACAACCATGCAGATCGTCAACTGCGCGGTCGCGGCGGTCACTCTCGTCCTGGCTTCGCGCTGGCTGGCCGTCAGCCGGTACGGCCGGGAGTGGCGTGCCGTCGCCGACGATCCGGCCGCCGCGGCGCTCTGCGCCGTCGACACGGGGCAGGTCTTCATCCGCACGGTCCTCATCGGCGGGCTCGCGGCCAGCCTCGCCGGCATCCTCGCCGTGCTCTACTACGGCAATATCGGCTTCGGTGCCGGTCTCGTCTTCGGCCTCAAGGTGCTGTTCGTCACGGCGATCGGCGGCTTCCTCTCGCCGCTGCGCGCCGCAGCCGGCGCCGCCTGCTTCGGCATCGCCGAGTCGGTGTGGTCGGGCTATTTTCCGATCGAGTGGCGGGACGGCTGGATGCTGGCCCTGCTCTGCACGCTTCTGGTGCTGCGGCCGGAGCGCCCCCGCGACGCGCGCGTCTGATTCGACCGGCGGCACCCGGACAGGGTTTTGCCCGGCATTAGACATTCGTCGAATGCCGGCACACGACGGCGCGGTTCCGCAACGTCACCTGGTACAATCTCCGACCCGGTCTGCACCAGCCGAGTTGACGCACGCCGCGCTCGTGTCCTACCGATGCTGCATCGGTTCGCCGAAAGAAACCGGGTGAACACGGCGGGTCGCTGATCGGGAGGAACGTGATGGGAGGGCTGCTCGCTCTTGCGAGAGGCGTTGATCGCCTCAACGAATTCATCGGGAAATGGGTCGCCTGGCTGATCCTGGTGTCGATCCTGATCAGCGCCGGCAACGCGGTGATCCGCAAGGCGTTCAACATCTCGTCCAACGCCTGGCTCGAATTGCAGTGGTACCTGTTCGGCGCAGCCTTCCTGCTCGCCGCCGCCTATACGCTGAAACAGAACGAGCACATCCGCATCGACATCGTCTACGGCATGTTCTCGCGCCGCGTGCAGCACTGGATCGACCTGTTCGGCCACGTCTTTTTCCTGATGCCGTTCGTCATCCTGATGATCGTCTACTTCATTCCTTACGTTTCGCTGTCCTTCCGCAGCGGCGAGGTCTCGACCAATGCCGGCGGCCTGATCATCTGGCCGGCCAAGGCGATGCTGCTGATCGGTTTCTTCCTGCTCGGCCTTCAGGGCGTGTCGGAGATCATCAAAAAGATCGCGGTGATGCGCGGCGACATGGATGATCCCACTCCTTTCATCTCCGTGCATGAGCAGGCCGAGCTCGAGGCCAAGGCGCTGGCCGAGGAGGTGCGCTCGTGATCGAGTTCATCGCCCAGAACATGGCGCCGATCATGTTCTTCTCGCTGATCGTCTTCCTCCTGCTCGGCTATCCCGTCGCTTTTTCGCTGGCTGCCAACGGCCTGCTGTTCTTCTTCATCGGTGTCGAGCTGGCGCCATACTCGAACAACACCATCAATCTCTCCTGGCCTCTTCTTTATGCGCTGCCCGAGCGCTTCTGGGGGGTGATGTCGAACGAGACGCTCCTGGCCATCCCGTTCTTCACCTTCATGGGCATCGTGCTCGAACGATCGGGCATGGCCGAGGACCTGCTCGACACCATCGGCCAGCTGTTCGGGCCGATCCGCGGCGGCCTTGCCTATGCGGTCATCTTCGTCGGCGCGCTGCTTGCCGCCACCACCGGCGTGGTCGCCGCCTCGGTCATCGCCATGGGGCTGATCTCGCTGCCGATCATGCTGCGCTACGGCTACGACCGCCGGGTCGCCTCCGGCGTGATCGCGGCCTCCGGCACGCTGGCGCAGATCATCCCGCCGTCGCTGGTGCTGATCGTGCTCGCCGACCAGCTCGGCCGCTCGGTCGGCGACATGTATGCCGGCGCGATCATCCCCGGCCTGGTGCTGACCGGCCTCTACATGGGCTACATCTTCATCATGTCGCTGCTGCGGCCGAAGGCGATGCCGGCCCTGCCGCTCGAGGCGCGCACGCTCGGCCACGGCGTCACCTCGCTGGCAGTGGCGCTGGCCGTGGCGGCCGCGATCGCCTATGCCGCGCACGTCTATCTCACGCCGACCCAGGGCAGCAATGCCGACATTCTCGGCGCCACCGTCGGCATCATCGTCATCTACGTCGTGGCGATCGCCGACAGGAGCTTCAACATCAACATGATGTCGAAGCTGGCGCAGCAGGTCATCATCGTGCTGATCCCGCCGCTGGCGCTGATCTTCCTGGTGCTCGGCACCATCTTCCTCGGCATCGCTACCCCGACCGAGGGCGGCGCGATGGGCGCGGTCGGCGCGCTGGTCATGGCCGCCGTGAAAGGCCGGCTGTCGCTCGACGTGATCCGGCAGGCGCTCGCCTCGACGACGCGGCTTTCCAGCTTCGTGCTGTTCATCCTGATCGGTGCGCGGGTCTTCTCGCTCACCTTCTACGGCGTCAACGGCCATCTCTGGGTCGAACACCTGCTGGTGTCGCTGCCGGGCGGTGAAATCGGCTTCCTGATCGCCGTCAACGTGCTGGTCTTCCTGCTGGCGTTCTTCCTCGACTTCTTCGAGCTCGCCTTCATCATTGTGCCGCTGCTGGTGCCCGCAGCCAACGCGCTCGGCATCGACCTGATCTGGTTCGGCGTGCTGCTCGGCGTCAACATGCAGACGAGCTTCATGCATCCGCCCTTCGGCTTCGCGCTGTTCTACCTGCGCTCGGTGGCGGCGCGTGTGCCTTATCTCGACCGTATCACGGGGAAAAGCATCCAGCCGGTGACCACCGGCCAGATCTATTGGGGCGCGGTACCCTTCGTCTGCATCCAGATCATCATGGTGGCGCTGGTGATCGCATTCCCGCAGATGGTCATGCACTACAAGGGCACGGTGGTCGATCCGGCCGATGTCGAGATCGTGCTGCCGCCGATGGGCGGCGGCCAGCCCGGATTGCCGGGACTCGGCCAGCCGGGCCTGGATGGCTCGCCGTCCCTGGGAACGAATCCGGCCGCGCCGGCCCAGCCCGCGCCGCCGCCGACGGACCTGTCGCAGCCGCCGAGCTTCGGCAGCGAGCCGGCCGCCCAGCCGCCGGCGCCAGCCACCGACCTGTCGAAGCCGCCAAGCTTCAACTGATGCCTGATGGCCGCTATGATCGACCCTCCCGCTCGCTTCGGGCCCTCGGGTCTCCCTCCGGGAGGTACCAGGCGAAGCGAGGCGGGTAAGCGACCGAACGGCAAAGGAACGCCGATATGAGGCTGGGGCGATGAAGGCGGTCAGGCTGGAGGCCATCGGCGTGCTCGCCACGCGCGACATTGCCAAGCCGGTTCCCGGCCTGGACGACCTGCTGGTGCGGGTCGAAGCCTGCGGCATATGCGGCACGGACCGCCACCTCTTCCATGGCGAGTTCCCATCGAAGCCGCCGGTGACCCTGGGCCACGAATTCTCCGGCATCGTCGAGGCGGTGGGCAGCGGGGTGAGCGGCTTCGCCGTCGGCGACCGCATCACCGGCGACCCCAACATCGCCTGCGGTAGGTGCCCGCACTGCCAGAACGGACGCGTCAATCTCTGCCGAAGCCTGCAGGCGATCGGCATCCACCGCGACGGCGGCCTCGCAGATTACGTGATCGTGCCGCAGAAGCAGGCGTTCGCGTTGCCCGCCAGCCTCGCGCCGACGCACGGCGCCTTCTGCGAGCCGCTGGCCTGCTGCCTGCACGGCATCGACATCGCGGCCATCAAGGCGGGTTCCTCCGTCGTCGTGCTCGGCGGCGGCGTCATCGGCCTGCTCGTCGTCCAGCTCGCACGCCTGGCTGGCGCCTCGACGGTGATCCTGTCGACCCGCCAGGCGTCCAAGCGCGCGCTTGCCGAGGAGCTCGGCGCCACGGCGACGGTCGACCCGTCCGCCTCCGACGTGATCGGGCAAGTGGCAGGCCCGGACGGTCTGGTGCCGGGCGGGGTCGACGTGGTGATCGAATGCGCCGGCGTGCGCGACACGGTCGAACAGGCGCCGCGGCTTGTCCGCGCCGGCGGCACGGTGGTGATCCTCGGCGTCATGCCGCAGGGCGAAAAGGTCGAGATCGAGCCGTTCGATCTGCTGTTCCGCGAACTGCGGGTGCTCGGCTCCTTCATCAATCCGTTCGTGCACCGGCGCGCCGCCGAGTTGATCGCCTCCGGCACGATCAAGGTCGAGAAGCTTGTTTCGAGGCAGGTGAGCCTCGACGAGGCCCCGCAGGTCATCGCCAACCCGCCGGGGCCGGGCGAAGTCAAGGTGCTGGTGGTGCCATCGGGCACTCGCTGAAGCAGGGTGCTTGCCGGAACCGGCGGTCGATGATGCGTCCGGGACGACGGGGAAGGCGTGTGCACACCCTCCCCATTCGCAGCGATCGCTACAGCTTGCCGGCCCGCTGCTGCAGCATCATGAAGGTGTCGAAGGTGTATTCCGACACCTGCGCCCATACATAGGCGTCGCGGCGGAACGCTGTCTGGCTGTCGTATATCTTCTTGAAGGCGGCGTTGGCGGCCGAGAGTTCGGTATAGGTGGCGTTCGCCGCCTCGAAGCAGGCGGACAGCACCTCCGGGCTGAACGGGCGCAGTTGCGCACCGTTAGCGACCAAGCGCTTGAGCGCCGCCGGATTCTTCTGGTCGTAGCTCGCCATCATGTCGCAATTCGCCGCCTGGCAGGCCGATTTCAGCGCCGCCTGGTAGAACTTCGGCAGCTCGTTCCATTTGGCGAGATTGACCAGCGTGTGCAGCGTCGGACCGCCCTCCCACCAGCCGGGATAGTAGTAGAACGGCGCGACCTTCTGGAAGCCGAGCTTTTCGTCGTCATAGGGTCCGACCCATTCGGCCGCGTCGATCGTGCCCTTCTCCAGAGCCGGATAGATGTCGCCGCCGGCGATCTGCTGCGGCACTAGGCCGAGCCGTTCCAGCACCTTGCCGCCGAAGCCGCCGATCCGCATCTTCAAACCCTTGAGATCGGCGACCGTCTTGATCTCCTTGCGATACCAGCCGCCCATCTGCGCCCCGGTGTTGCCGCTGGCCAGTCCGTAGAGGCCCTGTGTCGCGTAGAACTCGTTGAGGAGATCGCTGCCGCCGCCATAGTAGAGCCAGGCGTTCATCTGCCGGTCGTTGAACATGAACGGCACTGCCGTGGCCAGCGCATAGGTCGGGTCCTTGCCCCAGTAGTAATAGGAAGCGGTGTGGCAGCACTCGACCGTGCCCGCCGCCGCGGCGTCGGCCGCCTGGAGGCCGGGCACCAGCTCGCCCGCCGCGAAGACCTGGATGTCGAAATTGCCATCCGTCGATTCCCGCACGTAGTCGGCCATGGTCTGCGCCGCGCCGAAGATCGTGTCGAGTGCCTTCGGGAACGAGGACGTGCACCGCCACGAAAGCTTCGGCATGGACTGCGCGACGGCCGGTGCGGCCAGCGTCACGGCCGCCGCGGCGGCACCGGCGCCGGACAGGCCGGCCTTGGCAATGAAAGAACGACGATCCATCGGCTTCCTCCCTGATCTGGATCAACGAAGCGCCGGATGGCTTGATTCTCATGTCGCTCAGACGGCGCTGGACCCATGATGCATGACCGCTGGCCCAAGTCCAGATGAAGAGGTCCCGCGGCAGATGAAGCCGAAAAATCGAAGGCCCCGAAGATGGTGTCTCCGGGGCCTCTTCTTCACGCGGAAGATTTTGGCAGCGCTACAACTTCGAATTGCGCTGCTGGATCATCATAAAGGTGTCGTAGTTGTATTCCGCCACCTGCGCCCAGAGGAAATGTTCCTTGCGGAAGCCCTTGATGGATTCCCAGATCTTCTTGAAGGTCGGGTTGGAGGCTTCCATCTCGGCATAGACCTCGTTGGCGGCGTCGAAGCAGGCGGCCAGGATCTCGGGGCTGAACGGCCGCAACTGCGCGCCGTTGGCGACCAGCTGCTTGACCGCCGTCGGGTTCAGGTAGTCGTATTTCTGCAGCATGTTGGCGTCGGTCGCCTGCGCCGCCGTGCGGACCAGCGACTTATAGGCGGCCGGCAGCTCCTCGTATTTTGCCTTGTTAAAGATCAGGTGCACGGTCGGGCCGCCTTCCCACCAGCCGGGATAGTAGTAGAACGGCGCAACCTTCTGGAAGCCGAGCTTCTCGTCGTCGTAGGGACCGACCCATTCGGCGGCGTCGATGGTGCCCTTCTCCAGCGCCGGGTAGATGTCGCCGCCGGCGATCTGCTGCGGCACCACGCCGAGCTTCTCGACCACCTTGCCGGCGAAGCCGCCGATGCGCATCTTCAGGCCCTTGAGATCGGCGACCGTGTTGATCTCCTTGCGGAACCAGCCGCCCATCTGCACCCCGGTGTTGCCGCCGGGCAGGCCGAACAACCCCTGGGTACTAAGGAATTCGTTGAACAGATCGATGCCGCCGCCGTGATACTGCCAGGCGTTCATGCCGCGCGCGTTGAGCGCGAAGGGAACGGCGGCGCCCAGCGCCCAGGTCGGGTCCTTGCCCCAGTAGTAGTAGGCGACGGTGTGGCTGGCCTCGACGGTTCCCGCGGCGGTCGCATCAGCGGCCTGCAGGCCGGGCACGATCTCGCCGGCGGCGAAGACCTGCACGGTGAAGTTGCCGTCGGTGGCCTCCGACAGCATCTTCGAAAAGACTTCGGCGCCGCCATAGATGGTGTCGAGCGACTTGGGGAAGGACGACGCGAGCCGCCAGGTTATTTTCGGATTGGACTGTGCGATTGCCGGTGCTGCGAGTGCCGTCGCGGCGGCTGCCCCGACACCGGCGACTCCGGCTTTCCTGATGAATGAACGGCGATCCATGAAAATCCTCCCGTCTGGACCGATTGCGGCATGCCCTTGGGGAAGCTGTTGATTTTCCTCAAGGGAAGACGCCGGCACAATACACGGCAGCTTGTTCGAGTCCAGCGCGCGGCAAGATCGAACCAGCCGGCGCAGCGACAAAAACAAAGGAGCCGTCGACGCATGCGACTATAGTCTTAGCGGCCGTGCGACGGTCGGAGAGGCGCGCGCGGGTTCTGCCGCGCTATCCGCAATGCTGCCGCAATGTTTGTGACCGACAGGAGAATGCGAAACAGGCCCCGGGCGCATGCGCATATTGCTGGTTGAGGACGAGAAGCAGATGGCCGAGGCGCTTTCGGCGGCGCTGGGCAGGCAAGGCATCGTCATCGATCACACCACGCTGCTCGGCGATGCCGTCGAGCTGACGCGGCAGAACGTCTACGACGCGATCCTGCTTGACCGGCGCCTGCCCGACGGCGAGGGGCTGGCCTTCATTCCGCAACTGCGACGAGCCGGCTTCGACACGCCGGTCGTCGTCCTGACCGCTCACAACGAGCCGATGGAACGCGTCGACGGCCTCGACACCGGTGCCGACGACTATCTCGGCAAGCCGTTCCTGGTCGAGGAGCTGATGGCACGCCTGCGCGCCGTGCTGCGGCGGCGGGCGAGCCTCGCCGAGCCGCGGATCACGGTCGGCAGGATCGAGATCGATTCGCTGCATCTGAGCGTGAGCGTCGGCGCGGTGCCTTTCGACCTGCCGCGGCGGGAGCTGCTGGTCCTCTTGGCGCTTGCCAAGCGGCACGGCAGGACCGTGCAACGGTCGGTGCTGGAGGCTGCGGTCTACAATTACGAGGAAGAGATCCAGTCCAATGCGCTCGACGCGCATATCTCGCGGCTGCGCAGGCGGTTGCTGGATGCCGGGGCCGGCGTGGCGATCCATAGCATCAGGGGCGTCGGCTATCTCCTGAAGGAAGAATGATGGGCGCCAGCAACACGTCGCTCCGGTGGAAACTGAGCTGGCAGCTCAGTCTCGTTTTCGCGGCCGTGGTCGCAGCCGTCGTCCTCGGGGTTTGCTACTACGCCACGATGGTCCACTCCCCCAACGTGGCGATAGAAGACAGGGCCGGACCGGCGATCGTCGAAGCCATCATGCGTGATGCCGAGGGCCGGCTCGAGATCCGTGATACGTCCTTGCTCGCGTCGATCAGGGAACAAAACCCGGATCTATGGTTCGTCGCGGCGACCAGCGACGGTGCGACCGCCTCCTACGGCGATGTCCCGGCAGCCTATGCCGAGCTCACCGGGCAGATACACAAGATCAGGGACGCCGACATCCGCGGTCCCGGCGGCAGCGGCGAAGTCGTATCCATCGGCGACGTCGAGACGGCGCTTGGCGAGGTGCGCTTCATGATTGGCGGCAGCTCCGGCCACGACTGGCCGTACCTGACGGTCCTGCGCCGCATGTATGTGGTGTACGTGCCGCTGATGGTCATGGCCCTTCCAGCCATCTTCATCGCCGTGCCCCATATCGTGCGAGGCGCCCTATCCGGGCTGAGCGACGTCGTGCGCAAGGCACCGGAGATCGATCCGCGCCGGCCCGGATCGCGCCTTCCGGTCGAGAACGTGCCGAAGGAGGTCGTGCCGCTGGTGGTCGCCTTCAATGCCGTGCTCGAGCGCCTCGAACACCAGTTCCAGGCGCGGCAACGCTTCCTGGCCGACGCTGCGCACGAACTGCGGACGCCGATCGCCATCATGCAGACGCGGATCGACGGCATGGCCGAAGGCGAGGCGCGCCGGCGCCTCCTCGACGACGTTGCGCGGCTGAGCGAGACCGCCGAGCAGCTGCTCGATTTCGAACGCAGCGGTCATGCGACCGACCTCCATGAGACGGTCGATCTCGTCGAGATGGCGCGGACTGTCGTCGCCGACATGGCGCCGCTGGCGATCGCCGCCGGCTACGAGATTTCCTTCGAGAGCGAGGTTGGTCGGCTCCTGCGCCTTGGCAGCTCCTCGGCCCTGCCGCGGGCGCTCGGTAATCTGGTAAGCAACGCCATCGATCATGGCGGCAATGCCGGCGTGATCTCGGTCTCGGTTTCGGCCGCCGGGGAGATCGCCGTGGCCGACCAGGGCAAGGGAATTGCCGCGGACCTCCAGCATCTGGTGTTCGAGCCGTTCTACCGGGTCACGCCCCGCAGCAAGGGAGCCGGCCTGGGGCTCGCCCTGGTGAAGCAGATCGTGTCGAACCATCGCGGCCGGGTCGCCCTCGACAGCAGCCCGGCCGGAACGACGTTCACGATCCGGCTCTGAACCGGAGCCGGCTCCGAGTCGACCGACGACCTTTCATCTCCGCTCATGATCGCGGCCCCCCGGGCGAGCCCGTAATGCTGCGGCAATGCTGATCGCGCACGGTCGCCGTCGTCACGATCCGCGACAACGATGCTCGCGAGCCGGATCGCTCTCCATGTGTTCCGTCGTTTGCTGGATGAACCGAAATGCCGCTGCTTAGAACCGCCTTGCTGGCGTTGCCGATGACGCTGGCCATCGCCGGGTGCACGTCGGTGCCCCTGAAGGAGGCCGGCACGCTGACGTCCTACGGCAATCTGGGCGTGTCCAAAGGGACCATGTCCAAGGCTCGCCGGTTCGTGGACGCGCAAGGTCTGGCTGCGGTCAAGACCGTCAGCATCGTTCCGACAAGTTTTGCGTTCGGCACCTCGCCGCGCGTCAGGAGCAAGGATGATCTGGCTCTGGTGGCCAACGCGCTCGACCGTGCGATCTGCATCGCGCTAAGCGACAGGTATCACATGGTTCCCGTCGGCCAGCCCGCCGATCTGACCGTTCGAGCCGTCGTCACCGACATCGTGCCGACCAACAAGGTCCTCGCCGGCGTTTCGACGGCGGTGACCCTGGCGAGCGGCGCCTTCATGCCGCCCGAGGTGCCGGTCAGCGTGCCGCGCCTTCCGATCGGTCTTGGCGGGCTGGCCGTCGAAGCGGAGGCGGTGGACAGCGCCGGCGTCCAGCGCGCTGCCATTATCTGGGCGCGCGGCGCGAACTCGATCCAGAACAAGCCCCGCGTCTCCGAGGTCGGCGACGCCTACGGTCTGGCCTCGACCTTCGGCAACGATTTCTCGCGCATGCTGGTCACCGGCAAGGAGCCCAAGGGGCTGCAGCTTACGCTGCCGTCCGGCCAGCGGATCAAATCCATGGTCGGAGGCAAGCACAAATACGCCGCCTGCGAGACTTTCGGCCGATCCCCCGGCATTCCGGGAATGGTGGCCGGCAAGTTCGGCGCGCCGCCGCAATGGACGGACAAGCGCCCGAAACCGGCGGCGCTGTACTGACGGGGATCGGACCCCGGGGCCGGCGTGCCTAATGGCCCTCTTCGTTCGGGGATCCTTGCAAGTCCAGTGGCCTTCGTATCGAACACAATCAGGAGCAGGCGCATGTCGCTTTCCGGGTTTCAACACGCTCGGCGCGTTGTCATAGCATTGTTGCTGGCTTTCAGCTTTTGCATGCTTCTGTTCGTCGGTGCGGTGGGCAGCCATGACCGTCGCGACGATATCGAGATGGTCGGCGTTGCATTGATCGTGATCGGGATTGTCGGCCGACTCTGGTGTACCCTCTACATAGGTGACAGAAAGGCGGCCGAGCTTGTCGTCCATGGGCCTTACTCCATCAGTCGCAACCCGCTCTATTTTTTCTCGAGCATCGCTGCTGCTGGCGTCGGCGCCCAAACCGGCAGCATCACACTGTCCTTCCTGTTTTTCGTAGCTTCGACGATGATCTTCCGCATCGTCATTCTGCGGGAGGAACGGTATCTGCAGGATGCTTTCGGTGCCGCCTATTCGGCCTACACCGCCGACGTTCCCCGCTTCTGGCCGTGGCCTGCGCGCTATCGCGATGTGCCTGCCTTGAGCGTGTCGACAGGCTGCATCTACGGCACGTTCAGGGATGGGCTCATCTTCTTCGTTGCCATGCCAGCATTCGGGCTTGCCGAATATCTTCAGGCGACGGGAGCGATCCCGGTGCTCGCAAGGCTATTTTAGACGGATCGCAAAAAGCAGGACATGCGGGTGGAAGCGGCGTGCGCGTTACGGTCGATCCGGTCACCATGACAAGGTCTTGTCGCGCACGCCGCCGTATCCAAGGCTGTTCCGCGCCTTGGCAAGCATACCGCCTTCGCCTATTTTACGGCCGCATCGCGTCATCACGAAAGCCGAAAATGCGCCAGCCGCTCGTTGCCGTCTCCACCGACGTCCGCCAGTTCGACAACTACTTCTGGCATGCCGCCCCGCAGCAATATCTCGAGGCGGCGATCGTCGGCGCCGGGGTGCTGCCGGTCCTGGTCCCCTCCTTCGGCGACAGGCTCGATCTCGATAGCCTGCTCGCCTCGGTCGACGGCGTGATGGTCACCGGCTCGAAGTCGAACGTGCATCCCTCTCTTTATGGCGGCGACGCCAGCGAGGCGAACGGCCCATACGACCCGGCGCGCGACGCCACCACCCTGCCGCTGATCCGCAAGGCGATCGAGCAGGGCGTGCCGCTGCTCGCCATCTGCCGCGGCATCCAGGAGCTGAACGTCGCGCTGGGCGGCACGCTCGCCACCGAATTGCAGGAGCGCGAAGGCTCGCTCGACCACCGCGCCCCGGTGAGCGACAACCAGGACGAACGCTTCGCCATCCGCCAGAACGTGTCGATCAAGCCGGGAAGCTGCCTTGCCGGCGTGTTCGGCGCCGGCGACATCATGGTGAATTCCGTGCACCGACAGGGCATCGAGCGCCTCGGTACGCGGCTGCAGGTCGAGGCAGTGGCGACCGATGGAACGGTCGAGGCTGTTTCCGTCAAGGACGCGCCGGCCTTCGCCGTCGGCGTGCAGTGGCACCCGGAATATTGGGTCCACAGCGACTCGGTTTCCGCGAAAATCTTCAAGGCTTTTGGCGATGCCGTGCGCGGCCACGCCGCGGCCCGGCTCGGGCTGCGCCCGGCGGCGGAATAGGTCGCCCGGAATTGGCTGCATGATCGACGGGCGTCCTTCGAGGCTCGCCCGTCGATGATCTGGCTTTTACGGCTGATGCCTTGCCGGCACGTCCTCCCTCATTCCTGAGGCGGGAGCCCGCAGAGCGATCGCAAGGTAGCCCGGACTTTCGCGGGCGAGCCTCGAAGGACGCACCGACAAGCTCAGCCTGCCTTCACATGCGCCGTCTCCGGCACGGCCGTGAGCGGGCGACCCTCGGCGAACCAGGAGACGAGATTGTCGACCACCAGGTCGGCCATCGCGTCGCGCGTATGCACCGACGCCGAGCCGACATGCGGCAGCAGCGTGGCGTTCGGCAGGTCGAGCAGCGCCTGCGGCACGTTCGGCTCGTCGGCGAACACGTCGAGGCCGGCCGCCGCGATGGTGCCGTCGGCGAGCGCCTTTGCCAGCGCCGCCTCGTCGACCGTGCTGCCGCGGCCGATGTTGACGAACACGCCGGTCGGCCCGAGCGCCTTCAGCACATCGGCGTTCACCGCCTTCGCCGTGGAAACCGTGCCGGGCACCACCGAGATCAGCGTGTCCACCGCTTCGGCAAGATCCTTCAGAGTCGGGTGATAGGCATAACCGAGGCCCTCGACAGGGTTGCGGTTGTGATAGGCGATGGACAGGCCGAGAGCTTCCAGCCGCCGGGCGATGGCCAGGCCGATGCGGCCCATGCCGAAGATGCCGGCCTTGCGGCCGCGCAAGGTGAGCGGCGTCAGCCGGTAGTGTCCGTCCCGGACCCATCGGCCCTGGCGCAGCCAGTCTTCGGCACGCGCCAGTTCGCGCACCGTGTTGATCAGAAGGCCGAGCGCCGTGTCGGCGACCTCCTCGGTGAGCACGTCCGGGGTGTTGGTCACCATGATGTTGCGCGTCGCCGCGTGGCGGGCGTCTACCCCGTCATAGCCGACGCCGAAGCTGGCGATGATCTCCAGCTTCGGCAGGCTGTCTATGAGAGCCGCGTTGATCGGGGCCATGGCCGCGATGCCGCGCACCTTCACGAGCAGCTCCTTGCTCAACAGGGCCGGATCGCCGCGGTCCACCTGCACGACGCGGAAACGTTCGGCCAACCGCACCGGGATGCGCCTGTTCAAGTCCCCGACGACGAGCACGGTCATCTCGGATAGCGGTTCGGACATGTCGATCTCCGGAAGCGTTTGCGGTTGAGGCGAAGGCGCGGGCGCTCAGCGCTCGCGCGGGCGGCCGGTGGACTGGCGTACATGCAGCTCCGGCTTGATCAGCTCCTGCGAGGGTCGCACCTGCGTCCCGCTCAGCTTGTCGAGCAGCGCCCGCGCCGCCCGCCGGCCGACCTCTCGCTGGCCGTTCCACACGGTCGTCAGCGCCGGCGTGGCGATCGCCGCCTCCTCGAGGTCGTCATAGCCGGTGACGGAAATGTCGACGCCCGGCGTCAGCCCGGCGCGGGCGATGCCGTTCATCAGGCCGATGGCGACGAGGTCGTTCCAGCAGCAGGCGGCGGTCGGATGGTCCTTCAGCGCCAGGAACTGGCCCGCCGCCTCGAAGCCGGCCTGCTTGGTGCGCGGCCCGGGAATGCGCCAGCCCGGCCGCACCTCCAGTCCCGCCGCCTCCATGGCGTTGAGATAGCCCTGATAGCGGTCGCGGCCGGTCGAGGTCTGGTCTGTGCCGCCGATCATCGAGATGCGGGTGTGGCCGAGCGAGATCAGGTGGTTGGTTGCAAGGGCTGTGCCGTATGCGTCGTCGCCGCGGAACACCGGTACCGCCGCGCCCTCGACGGTGCGGGCGATCAGCACCGCCGGCAGGCCGTTCTCCTCGGCCATGACGATGTCCTCCGGCGGCGTGCCGATCGCCGGCGACATGATCACGCCGTCGGCGCCGAGCTGCAGCAGCGTGTCGATGAAGGTCCGCTGCTTCTCGAGCTGGTCGTAGTGGTTGGAGAGGATGAAGGTCTGCCGGCTGCGGTCGAGCTCGCTCTCGATCGAACGCAGGATCTCGGCGAAGAACGGGTTCATGATGTCGTGCACGACGACACCGACGATGCCGGAGCGCGACGTCCTCAGGCTGGCGGCGCGACGGTTGTAGATGTAGCCGATCGCGCGCGCATGATCCTTGATGCGGTCACGGGTCGAGTCGGCGACCAGCGGGCTGTCGCGCAGCGCCAGCGACACGGTCGCCGTGGATACGCCGAGCGCGTCGGCGATTGTCGAAAGCTTGATCTTCTGGGCCAGCGCGCCCTCCCCGGCATGCCTGCAAGAACGATTTAAACTGTTTAAAAATGGTTATGCCACCCTTTGCCGGCGTGGCAAAGCCTAAATCACAGCTTCTCGGCGAGATCGGCCGAGTCCTCGTTGGGTGCGGCGCGGTTCTTCAGCCTTAGGCGATGCTCGCGATGGATGATGTAGAGCCCGCCGGCCACGATGATGGCCGTGCCGGCCAGTGTCCAGCGATCCGGTAACTGTCCGAAGACCAGGTAGCCGGACGCCACCATCCAGGCCATCTGCAGGTAGGGATAGGGCGCCAGCGCGCTGGTGGTGGCGAGCCGGTAGGCCTTGATCAGGAACCAGTGGCCGATGCCGCCGAAGACGCCGAGCAACAGCAGGATCAGGCCATGCCAGAGGCTCGGGGGCATCGAGGCGGAGAACGGGACGACCGGCGCCATCAGCACGGTCGGTGCCAGCGCCGAGTAGAAGATGAGGCTGGCCGGCGTCTCGCTTTCCGACATGCGTCGGGTCAGGATCACGTAGAAGCAGTAGCTGAGCGTCGAGCACAGCGCGAACACATGGCCGATGCCGAAGGCGCCGTAGCCGGGCCGGGTGATAACCAGCACGCCGACGAAGCCGGCGAGCACCGCCAGCCAGCGGCGCCAGCCTGCCCATTCGCCGAGCAGCGGCCCGGCAAGCGCGATGGTGATCATCGGCGCGGAGAAGTAGATCGCCGAGGTCTCGGCGAGTTGCAGCGTCAACAGCGCGGCGAAATTGAAGATCGTCGAACCGGCCAGGCAGAGCCCGCGCACCACCTGCAGCGGCAGGCTGGCGAACCGGAACACCGCCGGGTTGCTCCAGAACCGCAGCAGCAGAAGCGCCAGCACCGTATGCTCGGCGAAGCGCATCCAGGCGACGAACGGCGCCGACATTCCCGACAGCACGAGATATTTCGCGCTGGTATCCAGGCCCGTGAACAGCAGTCCCGCGGCGAATACGTAGAGAATAGCCGCGGCCGGTGTGGCCGCTTCATGCTTGGAAGGAGATCGGTCCAACAGACATGCCGGTCAGGAAGGAAAGGTCAGCCGGTTGTGCGCCATGCCCTGCCATGGTGCAAGCATGAATGTGCCGCTGGTCAAGGCGTCTTGCCGTGGCTGGCCCAGCCCGGAGACGGCAGGCGGTCTCAGTCCTCGACGACATCGTCCTCGTCGATCTCGGCGACGGCGAGGTCCGAGAGATTCGCCTCGATGCGAGACAGCAGCTTGGCCAGCGCCTTCTGGTCCTTCTTGTCGAGGCCCTTCAGCGCCAGCTTCTCGGTCTTGCGCACGGATTTCTCGATGTCGCGGATCGCCTCGCGGCCGGTGCCGGTCAGGAAGATGTGCGCCTGCCGCGCATCCTTGTCGGACGCCCGCTTTTCCAGGAAACCCTGGCTTTGCAGCCGGTTGATCGTCTTGGTGATGGTCGGCGGCCTGACCCCGATGCGCGTGGCGAGCTGGCCGGGCGTCTGGCCGTCCTCGCGGTCGAGCGCCAGCATGATCTGGTCCTGGCCGGCGTAGAAGCCATGCGACAGCAATCTGGCCGCCAGCGCCGTGCGCGAGAGCCGCGCCGCCGAATGCAGACGGCCCATGGTGACGCTTCTGGTGGTTCTGGCCATTTTTCGCTCCCTCGACGAAATTGGTGACCTATTTTGGCAGGTATCCTGAGAAGCTGCCACGGCGATCCGCATAAGCTTTGCCGGCAACCGAAATTCGGCAGCTCGGCTAATGGCAGACCTTCTTTACAATTGCATGACAGCGCGTCCGCTCGTGTCGAAAAAGGCAGCAGGCAAGCGGCGGCACCGAGCGGATTGAAGCGTGCAATCCGCCCGGCAGCGTCCTATATGGAGGCGACAAGAACCCCCGGGGCCTACCATGAGCGAAGCGCAAACCCAGATTCCCGTGACCGTGCTGACCGGCTATCTCGGCGCCGGCAAGACCACCCTGCTCAACCGCATCCTCTCCGAGAATCACGGCAAGCGCTATGCCGTGATCGTCAACGAATTCGGCGAAATCGGCATCGACAACGATCTCATCGTGGAATCCGACGAGGAAATCTACGAGATGAACAATGGCTGCGTCTGCTGCACGGTGCGCGGCGACCTGGTGCGCGTGGTCGAGGGCCTGATGCGCCGGCCGGGACGCTTCGACGCGATCGTGGTGGAGACCACCGGCCTCGCCGACCCGGTGCCTGTCGCCCAGACCTTCTTCATGGACGAGGACGTGCGCAGGAAAACCAGGCTCGATGCCGTCGTCGCGCTGGTCGACGCCAAGCACCTGCCGCTCAGACTGAAGGATTCGCGCGAGGCCGAGGACCAGATCGCCTTCGCCGACGTGGTCGTGCTCAACAAGACCGACCTGGTGGCGCCCGAGGAGCTGCGCGAGGTGGAGGCGGCGATCCGCGCCATCAATCCCGGTGCCCGCATCCACCGCACGACCCGCGCCGGCGTCGACCTCGGCGAGGTGCTCGACCGCGGCGCCTTCGACCTGAAGCGAGCGCTCGACAACGACCCGCATTTCCTCGAGGCACATGACCACGACCACGATCATGTCTGCGGGCCCGACTGCGACCACGATCATCACCACCACGATCACGACCACCATCATCATGAGCATGGCGCGATGTCGCCGATCCACGACGTGACGGTGCAGTCGGTGTCGCTGCGCGGCGGCGAGATGGATTCGAAGAAGTTCTTCCCGTGGATCGAGAAGGTGACGCAGCTCGAGGGGCCGAATATCCTTCGGCTCAAGGGCATCATCGCCTTCAAGGACGATCCAGACCGCTACGTGCTGCAGGGCGTCCACATGATCATGGAAGGCGACCACCAGCGCGCCTGGAAGGATGGCGAGAAGCACGAGAGCCGGCTCGTCTTCATCGGCCGCAAGCTCGACGAGGAGCGGCTGAGGAAGAGCTTCGAGGCGTGTCAGGTGGCTTGACCGGCTGAGGCATAGGAACGCGGGCTATAGCTCGTAGCTCATGCCAAGCATGAGCTATAGAGGATATTTCTATAACTCATGCCTTGGAATTGGCAGCGGCCCGATCGACGTTGTTTCGCTTATGAGCGACAGGCGCTGGAGCCTCTGCAGGACCTGACGGCCAAGGGAGCCCTGACGCGGCACACGCGCTACGAGCTGAATATCGAAAGGTGATGCATCAAAGGCGAATGCCGTGGCGTTGCAGCCGCAGGCAAAGCGATTGAGCATCGGCGGAGAACGCCGTAAGGGGTAGGCCCGCAACGCTTGCTGGATTTGCCATGCCCACAATCGCCCCGCTTGATCTCGACGGCCATTGCGTCGCCGCCGTCTTCCTCGCCGACATTCCGCATTTCGCGCTGGCCGACGGCACGGTCCATCGCCTCGACCACGGCCACAAGACGGTGCAGGCCAATGACGGGCTGCTCTGCGCGGTGCTCGACCTGACCGGCACAAAGCTGATCACCGGCGGCGAGGACGGAAAGGTGTTTGCCACCGGCGCCGACGGCACCGCCACGGTCGTCGCCGAGGCCGGCCGCAAATGGATCACCAGCGTCGCCGCCGGCCCGCAGGGGGCGCTCGCCTATGCCACCGGGCGCAGCGCCTGGGTGAAGCTGCCGGACGGCAAGCTGAAGGAGTTTTCGCACCCGCGCTCGGTCGAGGGCATCGCCTTCGCGCCGAGGGGCATGCGCATCGGCGTCGCCCGCTACAACGGTGCGACGCTGCATTTCCCGGCGACCAAGGGCAAGCCCACCGAGCTGGAATGGGCCGGCGCGCATACCGGCATCACCTTTTCGCCCGATGGCAATTTCCTCGTCACAACCATGCAGGAGAACGCCCTGCATGGCTGGAAGCTGGCCGACGGCAAGCACATGCGCATGTCCGGCTATCCGTCCAAGGTGAAATCGCTGTCCTGGGCTGCCAGGGGCAAATGGCTGGCGAGTTCCGGCGCACCGGCGGCGATCGTCTGGCCGTTCCAGGCCAAGGACGGGCCGATGGGCAAGGCGCCGCTGGAGCTCGGCACGCGCGGCAACACCATGGTCACCACGGTCGCCTGCCACCCCAGCGAAGACATCGCGGCGATCGGCTACGAGGACGGCATGGTGCTCGCCGTCCGCTTCGCCGACGCCAAGGAGGTGCTGCTGCGCCGCCCCGGCAAGGGCGCGATCACCGCGCTGATGTGGGACAAGGCCGAGCGCCGCCTCGTCTTCGGCTCGGAAGCCGGCGACTGCGGCGTCATCGACATTTCCGTCTGATCCTCCGGTTCGGTCCAGCAAACCCGATCGACTGAGGTCGCAAAGGCGGGCGATCGCCCGACCGAGGAAGGCGGGCCGTTGACGCGCAACATTCCGCCTTTAAAGTCAGCGACTTGAAGAAGGGGGAGTCCGCCATGATGCCGCTGCGCTCAAAACTTCTCCTGATCATCCTCGACGGGCTGCCGTGGCGGAACTGGAAGCCGTTCATGGGCAATCTGGAAGGCTGGGCCCAGTCGGGCGAAGCGCGCAAATGGCGCATGCGTTCGGTGCTGCCGTCGACCTCCGCCTGCTGCTACGCCTCCATCCATACCGGCGTGCCGCCGCAGGTGCACGGCATAAGCTCGAACGAGTTCCGCAAGCGCGTCGAGCAGCCCGACATCTTCTCGGAAGTCACCCGGGGCGGGCGGCAGGACGGCCGCCGTGACCCATTCCTACTGGTCGGAGTTCTTCAACCGCTTCCCGTTCGATCCGGCGCGCGACATCGAATATGACGACCAGGAAGGGCCGATCGGGCACGGCCGCTTCCACACCATGACCGGCTACAGCCACACAAACCAGATGACGCCGAGCGACGTCGACCTGTTCGCCACGCTCACCCGTCTCGCCGAGCGGTTTTCCATCGACTACGGCATCCTGCACACCTGCACGGTCGATTCGATGGGCCACCGCTACGGCCAGGACTGCGTCGAGATGGACAATGCGCTGTACGGGCTCGATGCGTCGCTGGCCGGCTTCCTGCCGCGCTGGCTTGCCTCGGGCTATGAGGTGATCGTCACCGCCGACCATGGGCAGACGCTGCGCGGGCATCACGGCGGCCACGACGACGAGATGCAGGACGTCGCGCTGTATTACTTCGGCGACGGGCAGGGATGGAGCACGGACACGCTGCTCGACCAGCTCCAGCTCGCCCCGACCATCCTCACGCGGCTCGGCGTAGGGGTGCCGGAGACGATGACGGCCGAGCCCTTCCTCGACTGATCAGCCGGCCAGACCGGCGCGCCGCGCCTGCCACGTGGCGGGCGTCTGTGGCTTGACGAACAGGCCGACTATCTGCGGCAGCTTCTCGCGCACAGCGCTTTCCACCCGCAGCACGCAGGCCTCGATTTCCGGCGCGGTCGCCTTGTCCTCGAATTCGAGGCTGAGCCCCGCCACGACCTGCTCCGGACCGAGATGGACGGTGATCACTCCGTTGGCGCCGTGCACCGCAGGGTCGGCACGCGCCGTCGCCAGGATCGTCTCCTGCAGGACGGGGTCGGCCGCCTCGCCCATCAGCAGGCCCTTGCTCTCGCGTGCCAGGAAGATCGCGGTGAGCGCCAGCACGAGGCCGATGCCGACCGAAGCAGCGCCGTCGAGTTCGGGAATGTCGAAGACCTGCGAGGCGGTGATGCCGACGAGGGCGATCATCAGGCCGAGCAGCGCGGCGCTATCCTCGAACAGCACGGTGAAGACGCTGGGATCCTTGCTGCGGCGGACAGCTTCCAGATAGCCCAGCCGGCCCTTGGTGACGCGGAACGCCTTCAGGGCGACCAGCCAGGAGAAGCCTTCGAACAGGATCGACAGGCCGAGCACGACATAGGTGACGGCGACGTTGCGGATCGGCTCCGGTTCGAGGATGTGCATGACGCCCTCGTAGAGGGACACCCCCGCGCCGAGCGCGAATACCAGCAGCGCCACGATGAAGCTCCAGAAATAGAGCTCGCGGCCGTGGCCGAAGGGATGCGTCCTGTCGGCCGGCCGCGCCGCGCGGTGCATGCCGAACAGCAGCAGGCCGCCATTGCCGGTGTCGACCAGCGAATGCACGCCTTCCGACAGCATGGCTGAACTGCCGGTGAAGAAGGCGGCGGCGAATTTTGTCGCCGCGATCATCAGATTGCCGGCGAGCGCCGCGTAGATGACGATTCTCGGACCCGAATGCGCGGCCATTCTCCACTCCGCCGTCTGTCTGCCTTCATGAACCGGGCAGACGGCGGATCGTTGCACGCAACGGGCGTCGCGATCGAGGCGATACCCTCAGACGAACGGCTTGCCGATGTCGTATTTCTTCGGCACCAGCCGTCCGAAATAGGCGCGGCCTGCGGCCGACAGGCCGGTGCCGCTCGCATCGAGGAAATCGTCCGGCATATGCCGCGTCTTGCCGGCGACGTTAGCCAGCGGCACCTTGCGCAGCACCGTCCTGCCGTTCTCCTCCTGGAGCGCCACCGAGCCGCCGCCTTCGGCGGCCACCTGCACGGCGAAGGCGCCGGCGTCGAAGGCCTCCTGCTGGTCGACCTTGCTGATGGCGCCGACGAAGCCGCGCGGCATGTAGCCGAGCGCGTCGACGCGCGCCCGCTTGCCCGGCAGCCCCTCGCGCAGCGCATGCTCGAAGGCCATGCCGAGATCGCCGCCGGAAAGCTTGAGATTGCCGTGCGCGTCACGCTCCAGCCGCTCCGGCGGGACCAGCGATTCGACCAGGGCGCGGCCGTCCTCGGTCGTCACGCCCTCAGACACGGCGACAATACAGCGCTTGTGGCGGTCGAGCGTGCGCTTGACGTCGTCGATGAAGCGTTTCGGCGAGAAGGCGCGCTCCGGCACGTAGACCAGGTGCGGCCCGGACTCCTCGTCGATGCGCCATGCGGTCGAGGCGGCGGTGAGAAAGCCGGCATGGCGGCCCATGACGATCGCCACATAGATGCCGGGCAGCGCACGGAAGTCGAGATCGGCGGTGAGGAAGGCCCCCGCCGTATATTCCGCAGCCGAAATGAAGCCCGGAGTGTGGTCGTTTTCCTCGAGATCGTTGTCGATGGTCTTGGGGGCATGCACGAAGGCTATTCTGCCGCCGGAGGCGTCTGTGAGGATCTGCTGTGTGCCCGAGGTGTCGTTGCCGCCGATATAGATGAAGGCATCCGCGCCGGCCTTCTGCAGGCCCTTCAGCACCAGCTCGCAATAGGCGGCGTCCGGCTTGTCGCGGGTGGAGCCGAGGGCGGCGCTCGGCGTGCCGGCGATGCGGCGCAACTCGGCCTCGGGGACCGCCGACAGGTCGACGTAGTCGCCGTCGCGAATACCGCGCACGCCGTGGCGCGCGCCGAGCACCTTTGCGCCCGGATGCTGCTTGCGCACCTCGAGCGCGGCGCCGACCATGGTTTGGTTGATCACCGCGGTCGGGCCGCCGCCCTGCGCGATCACGAATGTTCCGGCCATGTAGTCCTCCGATCGGTTTCCTCGACGGTTTAGCCTAGTTTTATGCCGGCGCAACCGGACTTCCGTTCCTTCTCCCTCACAGGTGGGAGAAGAAGACCGCATTGCTGGCCGCAGCGGATTTTTGCCGCTGCGCCATTCAAAGCGCAGCTTCGGCGCTATAGTGGCGGCGATCAAGGGCGAATGTGCCGACAACCAACCGCAGCCCGCCGGCCGATCTTCGAGGAAACCATGTCGAACAACGCATCGCTTCAGTCCCGCCGCACCGCCGCCATCCCGCGCGGTGTCGCCACCGCCTATCCGGTCTTCGCCGCGCGGGCGGAAAATTCCGAGCTGTGGGACGCCGACGGGCGGCGCTTCATCGACTTCGCCGGCGGCATCGCCGTGCTCAACACCGGCCATCGCCATCCGAAGGTGATCGCCGCCGTCAAGGCGCAGCTCGACGCCTTCACCCACACCGCCTTCCAGATCGTGCCCTACGAGCCCTATATCGAGCTCTGCGAGCGGCTGAATGCGCTGGCGCCCTTCTCCGGCGAGGCCAAGACCATCCTGTTCTCCACCGGTGCGGAAGCGGTGGAGAACGCGGTCAAGATCGCGCGTGCCCATACCGGGCGGACCAATGTCATCGCCTTCTCCGGCGCCTTCCACGGCCGCACGCTGATGACCAGCGCGCTGACCGGCAAGGTGGCGCCCTACAAGAAGAAGTTCGGGCCGATGCCGGCCGGCATCTGGCACGTTCCCTTCCCGGTGCCGCAGCACGACGTCTCGGTGGCCGATTCGCTCAAGGCGCTCGAATACCTGTTTCGCGCCGATGTCGATCCGGTCAACGTCGCGGCGCTCATCATCGAGCCGGTGCAGGGCGAGGGCGGCTTCCACCCGGCGCCGCCGGAGCTGCTGCAGGGGCTGCGGAAGATCTGCGACGAGCATGGCATCGTGCTGATCGCCGACGAGGTGCAGACCGGCTTCGCGCGCACCGGAAAGATGTTCGGCATCGAGAATTCCGGCGTCGAGCCGGACCTCGTCACCATCGCCAAGTCGCTGGCCGGCGGCTTCCCGCTGTCGGGCGTCATCGGCCGGGCGGCGATCATGGACGGGCCGGAGCCGGGCGGTCTCGGCGGCACCTATGCGGGCAGCCCGATCGCCTGCGCGGCGGCGCTCGCCGTGCTCGAGGTGATCGAGGAGGAGCGGCTGATCGCCCGCGCCGACACGCTCGGCGAGCGCATCAAGGGCGAACTGGCGCGCATCGCCCGGCGCAACGACACCGTGCCGATGGAGTTCGTGCGCGGCCCGGGCGCCATGATTGCCTTCGACGTCGTCAAGGAGCGCGGCGGCAGCGAGCCGGACGCCGATGCGACGAAGCGGGTGACGCAGGCCGCCCTCGCCGAAGGGCTGGTGCTGCTCTCCTGCGGCGTGCACGCCAACACCATCCGCATCCTGATGCCGCTCACCATCTCCGACGACATTTTGACGGAAGGGCTGGGCAAGCTGGAGAAGGCGCTGGTCGCCGCCCAGGGATGACGAGCGGGCGCAGGGGGACAGTTTACTTTCTTTCCGCAGAAAAGCGGCGGCGCTTCAAGGCTGGCGCGGGCGGAAAAAGTAAACTGTCCCCGGCACTTACCTCTCGCCCGCCGCGAAGTCGCGGCTGACGGAATCCGCTTTTCGCGGGCGTTTTATCCCCTCCCTTCTCGCTTGGCCTATACTTGTCCGTGAAAGCCGCTCCCTGCGGGAATCTGGTGCGCACCGGGTATCAGGAGGGAGCGTCGGCGCCGGGTCGGTCGCGCAATCGGTAGCACGGCTGGCGAGAGCTGGAGACCCGGGCCCCAGCCGCGACACCTGCGCGAATGCAGCGCTAGCGGACGGGCAAGAACGCCGGCGGGGCGCGGGTCACCGCGCCACGTACTTACTTAGAGAGGCTCGGCCCCGCGCCCCGCTTCCCGCACTTCTCTTCAATGGCCAGACTGCAAAAAAGCAGGGCGTGGCGAGGATGGAGCATGTCTGTGGCAGGGCAGTCATATACGACGGAACGATGCGCAATTCCGACGCACCGCTTTCCGGCTGCTCTCACGCCACAACGACGATCGGCGTCTTGCCCTTGTCCTTGACCCGGTCGTAGAGGTCGATGACGTCCTGGTTGATCATACGCACGCAGCCCGACGAGGCGGCCTTGCCGATCGAGCGCCATTCCGGCGTGCCGTGGATGCGGAACAGCGTGTCCCTGCCGTCCTTGTAGATGTACAGCGCCCGCGCGCCCAGCGGGTTGTCGAGGCCGCCGGGCTGGCCGCCGGCATATTTCTTCAGCGACGATTTTCGCCCGATCATCTCGGAGGGCGGCGTCCACGTCGGCCATTTGCGGGTATGGTCGACCACCGCGCGGCCCGACCAGACGAAACCGTCCTTACCGATGCCGACGCCGTAGCGGATGGCGTCGCCGTTCTCCTGGACCAGATAGAGATGGCGTTCCCTGAGATGCACGACGATGGTGCCGGGCTTCTCGCCGGTGGGATCGACCACCAGCCGGCGCAGATGCTTCGGCTTCAGCTCGCCCGCCGGGATCGCCGGCAGGGTGAAGCCGCTGTCGGTGAAGGAGGAATACATCAGCTCCGGCCGGCCGAGATAGCCGTAGCCGGCGGCCGGGCCAAGCGAGGCGGTTTCGACCTTGGCGGGGGCCGCGGGAGCGGCTGGCCGCGCCGGCACCGCCGCGCGGCTGACCGTGGGCAGGCCGATGTCGATGCTGCGGCTGCAGCCGCCGAGCGTCAGCGCGCCCAGACCGAGCAGCGCCATGCGCCGGCTGATGACGACGTTGGAGGGGGCGAGAGTAAGAGAATCGAGCTTCGACACGGGCGGCACGCTACACCAGAAACGCTTTACGGACAGGCGCCGCTCACCGGCTGTTTCGAATCTTCATCAATCGTGGTTGACGAATTGTAAACTCAATAACCTTTTGTATTTGCTTCGGTATTTGATCGCACTCTGTGGCTCCCCTGTGGATTTCCATGCTTCCGCCGCAGCCGACATGGGAACTCCTCCGTTCAGCCACAATGTCGGCCGGAGCCGTTCCTATCTGTCGCCGCGACAGCGAGGGAATCATGATCAGAACGTTGAAAACCGGGTTCGAACCGTTTGCAGCCGCATTGCTGGCGATGGCGCCGCTGCTGGCTGCAAGCATGGGCCTCATCCTGGTCCTGGCCGCATCGGCGGGGGTGTTCTGATGGACAGGCGGGAACGGCCCGGCGGCCTAGCCGCATCGCGCACGCAGAGCCCGGTCGCGGCCGAGCGCTGGCAGGGGTTCATCCTCTCCTTCGAAGAGAGGAGATATCCATGCCGCTTGAAGCCCGGGCGGCCTTCGCCGCGGCATCAGCGGTTCTTCTGATTGTGCCAGGCATGCCACCTGTCTGCGCACGACCTTGCGGCGGCGACGCGAGACCTCGTCTGCGTGAGAGCCCGAAAGCGGTTCGCGAGCGCACGGCAGGGATGGTGCAAAGGCCGGGGACAGTTTATTTTTTTCGGCCCGCGCGGACTTCTGAACTGCGGCAGCCTTCTGCCGAAAGAAAGTAAACTGTCCCCTGCGGTTCCTTCTGCCCGCGGCGACATCGCGCGCGAATTTCGGCTCAATTGGGTGGGGTAAAAACGTTGCCCGCTGGTGTCGGCACCTTCCCGGCGGCCGAGGCTCAGCCGACCATCTTCTTCATCTCGGCGATCTCGAAGAAGTCGAGCAGGATGGCGCCGGCGACGCCGAATGCGGTGAGGATCAGCCCGGTCAGGAAAATCCGGTTCGCGCGCTCGAAGTAGCGGCGGCGCAGGCATTTGTGGTCGAGCAGGTCGGCCAGCGCCTTGATCTGGAAGCAGATGCCGATGAGCATCGGGCCCAGCGCCAGGCCGTCCAGCGGCTCCCACGGGATCGGATTGGCCGCCCAGTGGGAGAGGAAGCCGAGGGAAAAGGCGAGAACGATGCCGACAACGGTCAGCGTGCCGTTGCGGAAGATGGTCTCGACCAGATCGTCGGGTCTGTAGTCGCGGTCCGTCATGCAGCAATCACCGGGCAGGCTGTGATTCCGTCAAACTCCGGATAGGATGCTAAGAAAGCCTGAACGGAGGCCATGTTCCATGAAGGATCGTCTCGGACTGGAGCTTTCCGGCGCCGGCCAGGCGAGCCTGCCGCACTACGAGACGGCGCTGCGCGACTTGCAGTGCTTCGCCGGGGATCTCGTCGGCGCGGTCGACCAGGCGCTCGCGGTAAGCCCGGGTTTCGCCATGGCGCATGTGCTGAAGGGCTATCTCTACGCGCTTTCGACCGAAAAGGCGGCGTTGCCGGTCGCCCGCGCCTGTCACCAGGCGGCATCCGCCGCGGCCGGGACCGCGCGCGAGCGCGGGCATGTCGCCGCGCTGGGCCACCTCGCGGAAGGGCGCTGGCACGACGCCGGTCAGGTTCTGGCCGCCGTCTCGGCCGAGCACCCGGCCGATGCGCTGGCTTTGCAGGCCGGACACCAGATCGACTTCTTCACCGGCAATGCGGCGATGCTGCGCGACCGCATCGCGCGCGCCCTGCCCGCTTGGTCGGCCGGCATGCCGGGCTACCATGCGATGCTCGGCATGCAGGCGTTCGGCATGGAGGAGATGGCCGCCTATGCCGAAGCCGAGGCGCTGGGGCGGCAGGCGATCGAGCTCGAGCCGCGCGACGGCTGGGCGCAGCACGCGGTCGCGCATGTGATGGAGATGCAGAGCCGCCAGCGCGACGGCATTTCGTGGATGCGCGGTAACGAGGCCGCCTGGACCGGCGACAGCTTTCTCCAGATCCACAACTGGTGGCATCTCGCGCTCTTCCATTATGAGCTCGGCGAGGCGGATCAGGTGCTGGCGCTGGTCGACGGGCCGATCCGCGGCGGCCGTTCGCCGCTGGTCCTCAACCTGCTCGACGCTTCCGCCATCCTGTGGCGGCTTTGGATGGGCGGGATCGACGTCGGCGACCGCTGGGCCTCGCTCGCCGAGGACTGGAAGCCGAAGGCCGGCGACGGCAACTACGCCTTCAACGACATGCACGCCATGATGGCCTTCGTCGGCGCCGGCCTGGAGCAGGAAGCGCGCGACCTGCTGGCCGCGCAGGAGGCGGCGATGCAGGGCGGCGGCGACAACGCCGCCTTCACCCGCGACGTCGGCCGGCCCGCCGTGCTTGCCATCCAGGCCTTCGGCGAAGGCCGCTACGCGGATGCGGCAAGGCTGCTGCTGCCGCTGCCGGCGATTGCCCACCGCTTCGGCGGCAGCCACGCGCAGCGCGACGTGATCGAGCTGACACTGATCGAGGCGGCGCTGCGCGCCGGCGATGGATTTCTCGCCCGCGAACTCACTGCCAAACGTCTGGCGGCACGGCCGGCCAGCCCGCTTTCGGCGCTGTTTGCGGGACAGGCGGAGGCGCTTCCGTCCTTGTCCTGACGAGTTGCCGCCGCCCTCAGCGCCCTTGCAGGATACGGATGAGGTTGGGCGTCGGACGCCCCGCCATATATGCTCGATAGTCGGCATAGGAAAGGCGGCCCGAACTGACGGCGGTGACTATCCGCCGGCACACAACTGTCTTTACCGAGGACACGGAGCTGTTCGTCAGCGCCGCCATCACTTCCATATCCCTTTTGGAGGGGTTGGCCTTTTGACGCAATCCGCCACGGCCATCGACCGCAGCTTGGGACTGCCGTCCAGCGCCACCTGCGCGGTCTCGTATTTTTCCTGACTCACCGCGCAGCCGGCCAGCACCAACAGCGCCACGCCGACAAGAACTGAAATCCGCCTCAAGATAACCCCCCACAAGTATCAGCTTGCCCCAAGCAATCTCATACTTGCAACCGCAGGGCGCGGCAAGCTTGCGCCGCAAGTACCGTGGTCACCGCGATCCCTCATTTTCCATCATTTTTCCGAGGCTCGAAAAAAATATTCCGGCAGGTCTTTTGCCGGCCGGCATGCTCCGCTATTTTGCATCGAAACGGCCCGCGGCGGAGGAGGCTGCAAGCCGCGCTTCGTGGCGGAATAATTTCGTCGCGAATCCGGCGGCGTTCGGGAGGACAGACATGTATCTGGGGATCGACCTCGGCACGTCCGGCGTCAAGGTGCTGCTGATCGACGCCGACCAGGAGGTGGTCGGCTCGGCCAGCGCCCATCTCGACGTCTCGCGCCCGGAACACGGCTGGTCGGAGCAGGAGCCGGCCGACTGGATCAGGGCCACGGACGAGGCGATCGCCGCGCTTTCGGCCAAGCACAGCAAGGCGGTTGCCGCGGTCAAGGGCATCGGGCTTTCCGGCCAGATGCACGGCGCGACACTGCTCGATGCGGGGGACGAGCCGCTGCGCCCCTGCATCCTGTGGAATGACACGCGCAGCCACCGCGAGGCGGCGAAACTCGACGCCGATCCGCGCTTCCGCAAGATCACCGGCAACATCGTCTTTCCCGGCTTCACCGCGCCGAAGCTCGCCTGGGTGAGGAACAACGAGCCGGAGGTCTTCGCCAAGGTTCGCAAGGTGCTGCTGCCGAAAGACTACCTGCGCCTCTGGCTGACCGGCGAGCATATTTCCGAGATGTCGGATTCCGCCGGCACCTCCTGGCTGGATACCGGTGCGCGGAAATGGTCGGCGGAGCTGCTCGCGGCGACGCATCTCGACGAGGGCCACATGCCGGCCCTGGTGGAGGGGACCGAGCAGGGCGGCAGGCTGCGCGACGAGCTGGCTTCGCGCTGGAAACTGCCGCAAGGCGTGATCGTGGCCGGCGGCGCCGGCGACAATGCCGCGTCGGCCTGCGGCATGGGCACCGTGAAGGCGGGCCACGCCTTCGTCTCGCTCGGTACGTCGGGCGTGCTGTTCGCCGCCAACGACGCCTATCTGCCGAAGCCCGAAAGCGCCGTCCATGCCTTCTGCCATGCGCTGCCGAGAACCTGGCACCAAATGGGCGTCATCCTGTCAGCGACGGATTCGCTCAACTGGCTGGCGGCGGTCAGCGGCAAGCAGCCGGCCGAGCTCACCAATGCTCTCGGCGAGGGACTGCGCAAGCCGACGGGCGTGACCTTCCTGCCCTATCTCTCCGGCGAACGCACCCCGCACAACGACGCGGTGATCCGCGGTTCCTTCACCGGGCTCGAGCACGAGACCGACGTGCCGGCGCTGACCCAGGCGGTGCTGGAGGGTGTCGCCTTCGCCTTCCGCGACAGCCTGCAGGCATTGCGGGAAGCGGGCACCACGATCGGCCGCGTCACCGCCGTCGGCGGCGGCTCGCGCTCGCATTACTGGCTGAAGGCGATCGCGACGGCGCTGGACGTCGCCGTCGACATCCCCGCCGACGGCGATTTCGGCGCGGCCTTCGGCGCGGCGCGGCTCGGGTTGATCGCGGCCGAGAAAGCAGACCCTCACCACGTGCTGACCGCGCCGGCGACTGCCGAAACGATCGAGCCGGTGGCCGGGCTGACGGCCGCCTATGACGATGCCTATGCCCGCTACCGGGCGCTCTATCCGGCTATCAGAGGAGTTTCCTGAATGACCACCGGCTTCTTCGGCGACATCAAGCCCATCAAGTATGAGGGGCCGGATTCGACCAATCCGCTCGCCTACCGCTTCTACAATCCCGACGAGGTGGTGTTCGGCAAGCGGCTGGAGGACCATCTGCGCTTCGCCGTCGCCTATTGGCACTCCTTCGCCTGGCCGGGCGGCGATCCGTTCGGCGGCCAGACCTTCGAGCGCCCGTGGTTCGGCGACACGATGGAGAAGGCGAGGCTCAAGGCCGAGGTCGCCTTCGAGATGTTCTCGCTGCTGGGGGCTCCCTATTACTGCTTCCACGACGCCGATGTGCGTCCGGAGGGCGCGACCTTTTCCGAAAGTGCGGCGCGTCTCGACGAAATTGCCGAGGTTTTCGCCGAAAAACAGCAGAAAACCGGCGTAAAACTGCTGTGGGGAACCGCAAATCTGTTCTCGCACCGCCGCTTCATGGCGGGCGCGGCGACCAATCCGGACCCCGACGTCTTCGCCTATTCGGCGGCGACGGTGAAGAAATGCATCGACGTCACCAAGCGGCTCGGCGGCGAGAACTATGTGCTGTGGGGCGGCCGCGAGGGCTATGAGACGCTGCTCAACACCGACATGAAGCGCGAGCGCGAGCAGGCCGGGCGTTTCCTGTCGATGGTCGTCGACTACAAGCACCGGATCGGCTTCGAGGGAACCATCCTGATCGAACCGAAACCGCAGGAGCCGACAAAACACCAGTATGACTACGACGTCGCCACCGTCTACGGCTTCCTGAAGGACTTCGGCCTGGAGAAGGAGGTCAAGCTCAACATCGAGCAGGGCCATGCGATCCTGGCCGGCCATTCCTTCGAGCACGAACTGTCGCTGGCCGGCGGGCTCGGCGTCCTCGGCTCGATCGACATGAACCGCAACGACTACCAGTCGGGCTGGGACACCGACCAGTTTCCCAACAACGTGCCGGAGATGGCGCTGGCCTACTACTACGTGCTGCAGGCGGGCGGCTTCACCACCGGCGGCACCAATTTCGACGCGAAGCTGCGCCGCCAGTCGCTCGACCCGCAGGATCTGCTGATCGGCCATATCGGCGGCATGGACTGCTGCGCCCGCGGGCTGAAGGCGGCGGCGCGGATGATCGAGGACAAGGCGCTGTCGGGGCCGCTGGAGGAGCGCTATGCCGGCTGGAAGTCGGCGGAGGCGCAGGCGATGCTGTCGGGCAAGCGCACGCTCGAGGAGATCGCCGAGCGCGTGGTCAAGGAGAAGATCGAGCCGCAGCCGCGCTCCGGCCGGCAGGAGTACCTGGAGAACGTCGTCAACCGCTACGTCTGAGACAGCGGCCTGCGCGATTTCCCCGATCCGAACCCGCTCGCCGGGCCTCGGATCGGTTCGTCGCTTCAATGAGCGGCCGCCGCTTGGATGCCTTGGCGGCGCCTGCCTGCCCGAGCTTGTCCCTGACGTTCTGGATCGACGGTTTTCCCTGTCTGCGCGGCGAGCGTGCCGGATCGACCTGATACAAGGCCTCTCCAGAGTGGAGAGGCCAGCATGGACGAGAGCCGGATCGTCATACGTCCCGCGACGGAAGCGGACAGGGCGTCGGTGCAGGCGATCCTGGCCGACACGTTCGAGACCACATGGCGCCCGCATCTGACGTTCGCCGCGATCGAGGACTACCTGTCGGCGGGGCGCGGCGATTGTTATGTCGCCGAACACTGGCCGGCATTCTGGGTCGCCGAAATGGACGGCAAGCCCGCCGGTTTCGTGCATTGGGACGGCGACTTCATCGAAGCCGTGCACGTCTCCTCAAATCATCTGCGCCGCGGCATCGGCAGCCGGCTGCTCGACCATGCCGAGCGCGCGATCGCCGCGGCCGGCTTTGCCGAGGCGCGGCTGGAAAGCGACGACTTCAACCGGCGCAGCCACGCCGTTTACCTGACGCGCGGCTACGTGGAAAAGGACCGCTATCCGGACGATGAATGGAACAGCGGCTTCACGACGCTGCTTTTCGCCAAGCCGCTCGGGTGACAGCAGCAGCGGATTTTCTCCGGGGACATTTTTCAAGTCAGGGCAAGGGGTTGGCGTGCGTGGATGGGCGGTGCCTCATTTCCGGCACGCAGATGCCTTCGGCCTGTCATGAAACCCCGGTAGGGTCCGTGGCATGGAACAGAATCGCATAGACCACGCGCTGCCGGGCCGGCTCGATCAGGCGATCTTCAACGGCTTCGGTGACGACGATTCGATTGTCGATCGGCTGCTGGCGTTGCCGGTTGCAACGCCGGCGCACGACGGCAAGCCCAATGTTTGGGAGGCCGGAGTGGCGCGGCGACTGGAAAAGCTGCTTGCCGACGAGATGCGCGAGCGGATCGAAGGCAAGCCGGAACGCTAGGCCGGAGCCTCGGCCAAGACTTAGTCAACCAGTAATCCACAGGTGCGGTGGCCAATCGGCCGCCGTCAACTCGATCTATTTCTGGCGCATCCGGCGCGGCGGCTGGCCGAAGGCGCGGGAGAAGGCCCGCGAGAAGGCGGCCGAGCTGGAAAAGCCGCAGCGCGCGGCGACGTCGGCCAAGGCGATGCGGGTGTCGAGCACCAGCCGGCGCGCCGCATGCAGCCGCAGCCGCAGGTAGTAGGCGCCCGGCGATTCGCCGATCGAGCGACGGAAGATCGTCTCCAGCGTGCGGGCGGTGACGCCGGCCCGCCGGGCAATTGCCGCGACGGTGAGCGGCTGGTCGATATGCGCCTCCATCAGCCGCACCGCCTGCGCGAGGCGCGGGTCGTAGCCGTCGAGCCGGCCGAGCGAGACCAGCGGCTGCGCGTCGGTGGCGGAGCGCGCCTGGTCGTAGATGAAGACCGAGGCGACATCGAGCGCCACCGCCATGCCGAGGCGCGAGCGGACCAGATGCAGCATCAGGTCGAAGGTCGGCGAGGCGCCGCCGGCGGTGAAGGCCGGGCCGTCGATCACATAGCGGTCGGGCCGCACGTCGGTGCCCGGAAAGGCGTCGACGAAATCCTCCATGTCCTCCCAATGCGTCGTCGCGGCCCGCCCTTCCAGCAGCCCGGCACGGGCGATCACCCATGAGCCGGCCTCGATGCCGCCATAGGCGCGCGCCGCCCGCGCCACCCGGCGGACGCCGGTCAGCAGGCCCGGAGCGGCCTCGTGGCGCGCGCCGAAGCCGCCGATGATTGCGAGCACGTCCGGGCGCTGCGCCGGATCGAATATGCCCGTGGCCGCGACGGGCAGGCCGGCGGTGGTGATAGGCGGGGAGCCGTCGAGCGATACGATCTTCCAGTCGAACATCGTCTCGCCGGTCACGCGATTGGCCGCCCGCAGCGGGTCGACGGCCGAGGCCACGCACATCAGCGACGAGCCGGAGAGCGCGAGGAAGGTCACGCCGAGCGGGGTCCGCTCGGGCAGAAAGATGGACGATCTTTCGCCTTTTGCCATTTCGATTTCGTAAAACGCAAAGCACTTTCCCGCAAGTGAGGCATGCTTGGTCCGTTGACGACAAGGGAGGAGGTCCTCATGCCGCTCGAGATGAATCGCGAGGTCTTCATCACCTGCGCCGTGACCGGTTCCGGCGGGACGCAGGATCGCAGCCCGCATGTGCCGCGCTCGCCAAAACAGATCGCCGATTCGGCGATCGCGGCGGCCAAGGCGGGCGCCGCCATCGTCCACTGCCACGTGCGCGACCCCGAGACCGGAAAACCGCGCCGCGACGTCTCCCTCTACCGCGAGGTGACGGAGCGCATCCGCGAGGCCGATGTCGACGTGGTGCTGAACCTCACCGCCGGCATGGGCGGCGACATGGTGTTCGGCCCGGTCGAAAGCCCGCTGCCGCTGAAGACGGCGGGCACCGACATGGGCGGCGCAACCGACCGCGTCGAACATGTGCGGCAATGCCTGCCGGAGATATGCACGCTCGACTGCGGCACCATGAACTTCGCCGAGGCCGACTATGTGATGACCAACACGCCGGGCATGCTGCGCGCCATGGGCGGCATGATGACCGAAATGGGCGTCAAGCCGGAGATCGAGGCCTTCGACACCGGCCATCTCTGGTTCGCCAAGCAGCTGGTGGCCGAAGGCGTGCTGGCGCCACAGGCGCTCGTGCAGCTCTGCATGGGCGTGCCTTGGGGCGCGCCGGACGACCTCAACACCTTCATGGCGATGGTCAACAACGTGCCGAAGGACTGGACGTTTTCCGCCTTCTCGCTCGGCCGCAACCAGATGGCCTATGTCGCGGCGGCGGTGCTCGCCGGCGGCAACGTTCGGGTCGGCCTGGAGGACAATCTGTGGCTCGACAAGGGCGTGCTCGCCACCAATGCGCAGCTGGTCGAGCGGGCGGTCACGGTCGTCGAAAACCTCGGCGCGCGGGTGATCGGGCCGGAAGAGGTGCGCAAGAAGCTCGGGCTGACGAAACGGGCGCCGTTGGCCGCATAGGAATCGGGAATGCTGGCATTCCTTCCTACCCCCCTCTGTCCTGCCGGACATCTCCCCCGCAAGGGGGGAGATTGGCCGGCCGCCTGGCTTTCGCCAATCGTCCGCGTTGCAGAGGGTCGTGAGGCGTCGAGACAGCTAATCTCCCCCCTTGCGGGGGAGATGTCCGGCAGGACAGAGGGGGGTGACATGGAGCGCAGCACCGCCGGAAATAGGGGGATTGCACAATGACCATCGAAAAAGCAGCCGCCATCGGCGGGGGCGTGATCGGCGCGGGCTGGGTGGCCCGGCTGCTGCTCAACGGCATCGACGTCGCGATCTACGACCCGGACCCGGAAGCCGAGCGCAAGGTCGGCGAGGTGATGAAGGGGGCGCGCCGCGCCTACCGCAAGATGGTGCCGGGCGGCCTGCCCAGGGAAGGCAAGCTGACTTTCGCCAAGACGATCGCCGAGGCGGTCGACGGCGCCGACCTCGTCCAGGAGAGCGTGCCGGAGCGGCTCGACCTCAAGCACAGGGTGCTGGCCGAGATCGACAGGCACGCGCCGGCCAACGCGCTGGTCGGCTCCTCGACCTCCGGCATCAAGCCGACCGACATGCAGAGCGCCATGCGGCGGCCGGAGCGGCTGGTGGTGGCGCATCCGTTCAACCCGGTCTACCTGCTGCCGCTGGTGGAGATCGTCGCCGGCAAGGACACGCTGCCGGAAGCCGTCGAGATGGCCAAGGAAGCCTATTCGTCGATCGGCATGAAGCCGGTGGTGGTGCGCAAGGAGATCGAGGCTTTCGTCGGCGACCGGCTGCTGGAGGCGGCGTGGCGCGAGGCGCTGTGGCTGATCAAGGACGGCATCTGCACCGTCGAGGAACTCGACGACATCATGCGCTATTCCTTCGGCCTGCGCTGGGCGCAGATGGGCATGTTCCAGGTCTACCGCATCGCCGGCGGCGAGGCCGGCATGCGCCACTTCATGGCGCAGTTCGGGCCGTGCCTCACCTGGCCGTGGACCAAGCTGATGGACGTGCCGGAATACAATGACGAGCTGGTCGAGCTGATCGCCACGCAGTCGGACGAGCAGGCCAACGGCCTGTCGATCCGCGAGCTGGAAAAGATTCGCGACGACAATCTGGTCGCCATCATGGAAGCGCTCGGCAAGCAGAACAAGGGCAAGGGCTGGGGCGCCGGCGCGCTCTACAACGCGTTCACGGGCGAGCTGGCCAAGCGGGCGACGAAGCCGAAGGCGTCCAAGGCGGCGGAGAAGGCCAAGGCCGAGAAGAAAGCGGAAAAGCCGAAGAAAAAGAAGAAGGATTGAGGCGTGAATTCGCGTGGTGCGTCCTTCGACAAGCTCAGGATGAGGATCGTTGGTGCAAGCCTTTGCATATCGAGGATTGGCGCAAACGGGCCTCATCCTGAGCTTGTCGAAGGACGCACCACGACACGGTCAACCTTGTAACAGGTGATGCGAACATGGATTTCGGTCTTTCCGAAGAACAAAAGCTGATCGTCGATACCACCCGCGCCTTCGTCGAGAACGAACTCTACCCGCACGAGCGCGAGGTCGAGCGCACCGGCCATCTCAGGATGGAGCTGATCAAGGAGCTGCAGAAGAAGGCGATCGACGCCGGGCTCTATGCCGCCAACATGCCGGCCGAGGTCGGCGGGGCCGGGCTCGATACGGTCACCTGGCTGCTCTACGAGAAGGAGCTCGGGCGCGCGAACTATGCGCTGCATTGGACCTGCGTGGCGCGGCCGTCCAACATCCTGCTCGCCGGCACGCCGGAACAGCGCGAAAAGTATCTTTTCCCGTGCATCCGTGGCGAGAAATGGGACTGTCTCGCCATGACCGAGCCGGGCGCCGGCTCCGACCTGCGCGGCATGAAGGCATCGGCCGTGCAGGACGGCGACGATTTTGTCCTCAACGGCACCAAGCATTTCATCTCCCATGCCGATCTTGCCGACTTCGCAATCGTCTTCATGGCCTCGGGCGAGGAAGAGTCTCCACGCGGCAAACGGAAGAAGATCACCGCCTTCTTCGTCGACAAGGGGACGAAAGGCTTCACCGTCCGCGACGGCTACCGTAACGTCTCGCACCGCGGCTACACCAATTCGGTGCTGGAGTTCGACGACTGCCGGCTGCCGAAGGAGCAGGTTCTCGGCGAGGTGCACAAGGGCTTCGAGGTGGCGAATTCCTGGCTGGGCGCGACGCGCCTGCAGGTTGGCGCCACCTGCCTCGGCCGGGCCGAGCGGGCGTTGCAGCACGCGATCGACTATGCCGCGCAGCGCGAGCAGTTCGGCCAGCAGATCGGAAAGTTCCAGGGCGTGTCGTTCAAGCTCGCCGACATGGCGACCGAGCTGAAGGCGGCCGACCTGATGGTGTTCGAGGCCGGCTGGAAATACGATTCCGGCACGGTCACCGACCAGGACATGGCGATGGCCAAGCTGAAGGCCACCGAAGTGCTCGCCTTCGTCGCCGACGAGGCCATCCAGATCCATGGCGGCATGGGGCTGATGGACGACCTGCCGCTGGAGCGCATCTGGCGCGACGCAAGGGTGGAACGGATCTGGGAGGGAACGAGCGAGATCCAGCGGCACATCATCTCGCGCGCATTGCTGCGGGCGGTGGGGGGATGATGGGCCTGCCCGCGCTCTGCAGCACCCCCCTCTGGCCTGCCGGCCATCTCCCCCGCAAGGGGGGAGATTGGCAGCGTCGGCGTCGCGCCTCTCACTGCGCTGGAGACTGGCGAAAGCAGCCCGGCCATCCAATCTCCCCCCTTGCGGGGGAGATGGCCGGCAGGCCAGAGGGGGGTGCTGCATGATGAATCGCCTCGAACGCCTCCTTCGCCCAAAATCCATCGCCGTCATCGGCGGCGGCGCGTTCGGCACCAGCGTCGTCAGGCAGTCGCTGAAGATGGGCTTTGCCGGCGCAATATGGCCGGTGCACCCGAGCAAGGCCGAGGTCGAGGGCGTGAGGGCCTACCCCACGGTGGCCGAACTGCCCGGCGCGCCGGACGCGGCCTTCATCGGCGTCAACCGCCACCTCACCATCGAGATGGTCAAGGCGCTGCGCGACAAGGGCGCCGGCGGGGCGGTGTGCTTCGCCTCCGGCTTCCGCGAGACCGGGCACTACGACCCGGAAGGCGACGGGCTGCAGGCGGCGCTGCTGGACGCCGCCGGCGACCTGCCGATCATAGGCCCGAACTGCTACGGCCTGATCAATTATGCCGACGGCGCGCTGCTGTGGCCCGACCAGCATGGCGGCATCCGCCTTGCCGAAGGCGAAACGGGCGCGGCGATCGTCACGCAATCCTCCAACATCGCCATCAACATGACCATGCAGGCGCGCGGCCTTCCGGTCGCCTACATCATGACGGCCGGCAACCAGGCGCAGACCGGTCTGTCGGAGATGGCGCTCGGCCTGATCGAGGATAGCCGCGTCTCGGTGCTGGGGCTGCATATCGAGGCGTTCGACAAGGTCGACGGTTTCGAAAAACTGGCGGCGCGGGCGCGGGAGTTGAAGAAGCCGATCGTCGCGATGAAGGTCGGCCGCTCCGAGCAGGCGCGGGCCGGCACGATCTCGCACACCGCCTCGCTGGCCGGCTCGGATGCGGCCTCGGATGCGTTCCTGAAGCGGCTGGGCATCGCCCGGGTCAACTCGATCCCGTCCTTCCTGGAAGCGCTGAAGCTGCTGCATGTGCACGGGCCGCTGGCGGGCTACCGGCTTTCTTCCATGAGCTGTTCGGGCGGCGAGGCGTCGGTGATGGCCGACAGCGCGGAAGGCCGGAAGGTATTCTTCCCGCCGCTGGCCGAGGAGCATCGGGCGCGCGTCAAGGCGACGCTGGGGCCGCTGGTGGCGGTCGCCAATCCGCTCGACTATCACACCTTCATCTGGAACGACGAGCCGGCGATGACGGCGACCTTCGGCGCCTTGGCGTCGGGCGGCTTCGACCTCAACCTGCTGGTCCTCGACTTCCCGCGCCGCGACCGCTGTTCGGACGTCGACTGGTGGACGACGCTGCGGGCGTTCGAAAGCGGGCTCAAGGCGCATGGCGCCAGGGGCGCGGTGGTGGCGTCGCTGCCGGAAAACCTGCCGGAGGATTATGCGCCCGGCCTGATGGCACGCGGCATGGTGCCGCTTTACGGTATCGCGGAAGCGTTCGACGCGGCCGAAGCGGCGGCGGTGATCGGAGAGGCTTGGTCGCAGGAGGAGTTGGAACTGGTCGGGGGTGTGGGCGCCAAGGCACCCCCCTCTGCCCTGCCGGGCATCTCCCCCGCAAGGGGGGAGATTGATCCGGCCGCCAGGAGTTCGCCAATCGCCAGCATTTCAGAAGGAGCAGAGGCGCCGAAGCTGCCGATCTCCCCCCTTGCGGGGGAGATGGCCGGCAGGCCAGAGGGGGGTGCCTTGCGCTACCTGGCCACCCTGGACGAAGCCGGTGCCAAGGCGCTGCTGGCAGAGGCCGGCGTGTCGGTGCCGGCCGGACAACGCGCCACGACGGTGGACGAGGCGGTTGCCGCCGCCGCCGCGCTCGGCTTCCCGGTTGCGCTCAAGGCGCTCGGCGTGGCGCACAAGTCGGAAGCGGGTGCGGTGAAGCTCAACCTGCGCGACGCGGCCGCGGTGCGCGCCGCAGCGGAACAACTCGTGTCGCTGGGCAGCGGGCTCTATGTCGAGCGCATGGTCGAGGGCGGCGTCGGCGAACTGATCGTCGGCTTCACGCGCGACCCGCTGTTCGGGCCGGTGATGACGCTGGGCTCGGGCGGCGTTCTGGTCGAGTTGCTGAAGGATTCCGCCACCTTGCTGCTGCCGGCGTCGCGAGCCGAGATCGAGGCGGCGCTGCGCGGGCTAAAACTGTTTCCGCTGCTCGACGGGTTTCGCGGCCGGCCGAAGGCCGATCTGCGGGCGGCGATCGGGGCGATCGAAAGGCTGGCCGGCTTCGTGCTCGCCTATGCCGACGAGATCGATGAAATCGACGTCAACCCGCTGATCGTCTGCGCCGAGGGCAAGGGCGCCTGGGTGGCGGACGCGTTGATGGTCGTTTCCTCCCCCCTCGCGGGGGAGGTGGCCGCGCAGCGGCCGGAGGGGGTAGCTTCAGAAGGCACCTCCTTGTCGCATGCCGTCGCAAGATGATGTGGAGCACTGCCGCCCCGACCCCCTCCGGCCGCTTTGCGGCCACCTCCCCCGCGAGGGGGGAGGAAACGCTGGAGCACCTGCAATGACCGACGTGATCACCACCCGCCGCGAAGGCGCCATTCTCGAAGTCACGCTCGACCGGCCGAAGGCCAACGCCATCGACCTGAAGACTTCGCGGCTGATGGGAGAAACGTTTCGCGCCTTCCGCGACGACCCGGAGCTGCGGGTCGCCATCGTCAGGACGGCCGGCGAAAAGTTCTTCTCGGCCGGCTGGGACTTGAAGGCGGCGGCGAGCGGCGACGCGGTCGACGGCGACTACGGTGTCGGCGGTTTTGGCGGGCTGCAGGAACTGCGCGACATGAACAAGCCGGTGATCGCCTGCGTCAACGGCATGGCGGTGGGCGGCGGCTTCGAGCTGGCGCTGTCCTGCGACTTGATCTACGCCTCCGAGCATTCGAGCTTCGCCCTGCCGGAGATCCGCGCCGGCACGCTTGCCGACGCGGCGACGGTGAAGCTGCCGAAGCGCATTCCCTATCACGTTGCCATGGACCTGCTGCTCACCGGCCGCTGGATGGACGTGGCCGAGGCGCATCGCTGGGGTCTGGTCAACGAGGTGCTGCCGGCCGACCGGCTGGAGGAGCGGGTGTGGGAGATCGCTCGGCTGCTCGCAGGCGGCCCGCCGCTCGTCTTCGCGGCAATCAAGGAAGTGGCGCGGCAGGCCGAGGCCATGACCTTCCAGGACGCGATGAACCGCATCACCAAGCGCAAATTCCGCACGGTGGACGAGCTCTATGCGTCGGAGGACGGGATGGAGGGATTCCGCGCGTTTGCGGAAAAGCGTGACCCGGTGTGGAAGGGGCGGTGAGAATGGACGCGGCGCAATCCCTCCCCCTCGAGGGGAGGGTGCCGAGCGCAGCGAGGCGGGTGGGGTCGCCCCGGCCGTGCGCGACGCCAATCGATGCCGCGCGCTGCCGCACCGACCCCACCCGTCCAATCGCCTTTGGCGATTGTCCACCCTCACCTCGAGGGGGAGGGATGCCATGACCGACTACGCCGCGCTGATCGATGCCGAGACCTGGGCGTTCATCGAGCGCACCAACAGCCACTATCCGCCGGACACCGTCGACTACACGGTGGCCGAGCAGCGGGCGATCTACGACCACATGTGCCGCGCGTTCTTCGTCGGCTATCCCGAAGGCGTGACGGCGGAAACGACCGCGATACAGCTCTCAGACCGTGCCGTCCCGATCCGCGTCTACCGGAAGGCCGGACCGAACACGGCGGCCATGGTGCTCTATTTCCACGGCGGCGGTTTCATGCTCGGCGGGCTGGACAGCCATGACGACGTCTGCGCGGAGCTTTGTGGCCGCACCGGCTTCGAGGTCGTGGCCGTCGACTACCGGCTCGCGCCGGAATTCAGGCACCCGGCGGCCTTCGACGACGCAGTTGCGGCCTTCCACTGGGCGGCGGCGGCCTATGCGCGTCCTGTCGTGCTCTGCGGCGATTCGGCTGGCGGCAACCTTGCCGCGGCGGTCAGCCATGCGACGCGCGGCCGGGTCCGCGCCCCGGCCGGCCAGGTGCTGATCTATCCCGGCCTCGGCGGCGACCGGAACCTGCGCTCTTACCGCGAGCATGCCGAGGCGCCGATGCTGACGGTGCGCGACCTCGACTTCTACGCCACCATCCGTGGCGGCTCGTCCGGCGACGCCACGCAGAGCCCGCTCGCCGACACGGATTTTTCCGCCCTGCCGCCGACGGTCGCGATCACGGCGCAATGCGATCCGCTGTCCTCGGACGGCGAAGCCTATCGCGACCGCATCCTTGCGGCGGGCGGCAAGGCGTGGTGGCATGAGGAGCAGGGGCTGGTGCATGGTTACCTGCGCGGCCGGCACGCGGTCGGCCGGGCGGGCGCCAGCTTCTCGCGGATCGTCGAGGCGGTGTCGGCGCTCGGCCGTGGTTCGTGGCCCTATGAAGAGGGCGGGAAGAAGTCATGAAAACCATCACCAGCTTCCCGAGAAAGATCGTCGAGAACCCCGACGTCGGCATCGCCATGCCCGACGGCTGCGTGCTGTCGGCGCGCATCTGGCTGCCGGCGGACGCCGAGCAGGACCCCGTGCCGGCGATTCTCGAGCACCTGCCCTACCGCAAGCGCGACGGCACGACGGCGCGCGACTGCCTGACCCATCCGTATTTCGCCGGCCATGGCTATGCCTCGATCCGCGTCGACATGCGCGGCAACGGCGATTCCGAAGGGCTGATGGAGGACGAGTATACCGAGCAGGAGCTGGCGGACGCCTGCGCCGTGATCGAGTGGGCGGCGCGTCAGCCCTGGTGCAACGGCAAGGTCGGCATGATGGGCATCTCCTGGGGCGGCTTCAACGCGCTGCAGGTCGCGGCCAGGCAGCCGGAGGCGCTGAAGGCGATCATAACGCTGTGCTCCACCGACGACCGCTATGCCGACGACATCCACTACAAGGGCGGGCTGCTGCTCAACGAGAATCTCGGCTGGGGCTCGACCATGCTCAGCTATTCCTCGCGCTCGCCCGACCCGGCCGTCGTCGGTGACAACTGGAAGGCGATGTGGCTGGAGCGGCTGGAGAACGAACCGTTCCTGCCGGCCGTGTGGCTGCGGCACCAGCGGCGTGATGCCTACTGGAAGCGCGGCTCGGTCTGCGAGGACTTTTCGAAGATCAAGGCGGCGACGCTCGCCATCGGCGGCTGGGGCGACGCCTACAAGAACGCCGTGGCGCGCCTCGTCGAAGGGATCGGCGGGCCGACAAAAGGCATCGTCGGTCCCTGGATCCACAAATACCCGCACTTCGCGGTTCCCAAGCCGGCTATCGGCTTTCTGCAGGAGGCCCTGCGCTGGTGGGATCGTTGGCTCAAGGACAAGGAGACCGGCGTCGAGGACGACCCGGCGATGCGGCTCTACCTGATGGACTCCGCGCCGCCGCGCGACTGGTACGAGGAGCGGGCCGGCCGCTGGATCGCGGAAGCGCAATGGCCGTCACCCGCGATCAAGCCGCGGCGTTTCTTATTGGCTGACGGCGGCGTGCTCGCGCAAGGCGAGGGCGCGCTCAAGCCAACGCCGGTCGCCTCGCCGCAGGATTGCGGCATGGACGGCGGCGAATATTGCGCGATCTGGCTCGGGCCGGAAATGCCGGGCGACCAGCGGGCGGACGATGCGAAGTCGGTCTGCTTCGACACCCGGCCGCTCGGAACGTCGATCGATATCGTCGGCGCACCGGTGGTGCGGCTGACGCTGTCAGCCGACAAGCCTGTCGCCTTGGTGGCGGTGCGGCTCTGCGACGTGCATCCCGACGGCGCCTCGACGCGCATCACCTATGGCGTCTTCAATCTCTGCCATCGCGAAAGCCATGAGTTCCCGAAAGCCATCGTGCCTGGGGAGGCGATGGAGGTGGAATTCAAGCTGGACGACATCGCCTACCGGATGCCGGCCGGACACAGGCTGCGGGTGGCGGTGTCCGCGGCCTACTGGCCGATGGTGTGGCCGTCGCCGCAGCCGGTCATGCTGACGCTGCTTGCCGGCCATGTCGACGTCCCCGAGCGCCCGGCGGGCAGCGGCGCCGAGGCGACGTTCGAGGAGCCGGAGGCGGCGCGTCCGTGGAACACGCAGACCGTCCGGCCGTCGAGCAACAGCCGCAAGGTCGAGCGGGACGCCGCGACCGGTGCGGTGATGCTCGCCATCGTCGACGATTTCGGCGAAATCCGCGATGCCGACCACGGGCTGGTCAATGGCGGCATCGCGCGCGAGCGCTGGACCATCCATCCCGACGATCCGCTGTCGGCGCGCGGCGTCACGCACTGGACGTCGACGCTATCGCGCGACGGCTGGTCGCTGCGCACCGAAACCTTCTCCGCCATGCGCTCCGATGCTGACACTTTCCACCTGACCGGCCGCATCGAAGCCTATGAGGGCGAGACGCTGATCTTCGAACGCGACTTCAAGGAGGAGGTGCCGCGCGACCATATTTAAACCGATTGAGGTTTGGGCCAGCGGAGCGTTGTCATTTACGCCACGTCATGTCGTAATCCGTACCGCACGCACTTGCCCGATGCCGTCAATATCCTGACAATCACAACCATAAATCCAAGGGTCAAACCCAACCGAGTGAGGAACATAGAATGTCGAAAGAACTGGAATTCCTGAGTCGTGGGGTGGTTGCCGGCAAGCTCAGCCGGCGCGACTTTCTGGGGCGTGCCGCGGCGCTGGGCGCGACCGCCGTCTTCGCCAACTCGCTGCTCTCTTCCGCCGCCAAGGCGCAGTCGCCGGTAAAGGGCGGCATCCTGCGCGCCGGCATGCAGGGAGGTGCCGCCACCGACAGCCTCGATCCCGCCTCCTGGTCGAGCCAGGTGCCGTATTTCTTCGGCCGCCAGTGGGGCGAGCAGCTCGTGCAGATCGATGCCACCGGCGTGCTTCAGCCGGCCCTGGCCGAGGAATGGGGCGCCTCCGACGACGCCAAGGTGTGGACCTTCAAGATCCGCCAGGGCGTGCAGTTCCACAACGGCAAGGAGATGACGCCCGCCGACGTGCTCGCCACCATGGAGCGCCACTCCGACGAGGCGTCGAAGTCCGGCGCGCTCGGCATCATGGGCGGCATCGAGAACGTCAAGGTCGACGGCCAGAACGTGGTCTTCACACTCAAGGAGGCGAACGCCGACCTGCCCTTCCTGCTCGACGATTATCACCTGATGATCCAGCCGAACGGCGGCAAGGACAACCCGACCGAGGGCATCGGCACCGGGCCGTACAAGGTGACGGTCAACGAGCCGGGCGTCCGGCTCGGCGGCGAGAAGTTCGCCGGCTACTGGCGTGACGACCGCGGCTTCGCCGACCAGATCGAGATCATCGTCATCAACGACGCCACCGCCCGCACCTCCGCCTTGCAGGGCGGCCAGGTCAACATGATCAACCGCGTCGAGCCGAAGATCGTCGAGCTGATCAAGCGCGTGCCGGGCGTCACCATCCAGAACGTCGCCGGCAAGGGCCACTATGTCTTCATCGCCCACTGCAACACGGCGCCGTTCGACAACAACGACCTCCGGCTGGCGCTGAAATACGCGCTCGACCGCGAGGAACTCGTGCAGAAGATCCTGTTCGGCTACGGCTCGGTCGGCAACGACACGCCGATCAACAAGGCCTATCCGCTGTACACCGAGATGGAGCAGCGCACGTTCGACCCCGAGAAGGCGGCCGAGCACTACAAGAAGTCCGGGCATAGCGGCCCGGTGCTGCTGCGCACCTCCGACGTCGCCTTCCCCGGCGCGGTCGACGCCGCCCAGCTCTACCAGCAGAGCGCCGCCAAATGCGGCATCACGCTGGAGATCAAGCGCGAGCCGGGCGACGGCTACTGGTCGGAAGTCTGGAACAAGCAGCCCTTCTCCGCTTCCTACTGGGGCGGTCGGCCGACGCAGGACCAGATGTATTCCACCGCCTACTATTCCAAGGCGGACTGGAACGACACCCGCTTCCAGCGCGAGGACTTCGACAAGATGCTGTTTGCGGCACGCGCCGAGCTCGACGTCGAGAAGCGCAAGAAGATCTACGCCGACATGGGGCAGATGGTGCGCGACGAGGGCGGTGTCATCACGCCGATGTTCAACGACTTCATCGACGCCACCGGGCCGAACGTCGGCGGCTGGGCACCGGACGGCAACCAGGAGATGATGGGCGGCTACGCGCTGTCCAAGTGCTGGCTCAACGCCTGAGACCGGCCTTGCGGAGATGTCCCCCATCGTGAAGCTCATCGCCCAGCGCATCGCGCTGGGCGTGCTCCTGCTTTTGGCCGTCTCGGTCCTGATCTTCGCCGGCACCCAGATCCTGCCCGGCGACGTCGCCCAATCGATCCTCGGCCAGTCGGCGACGCCGCAGGCGCTGGCCAATCTGCGCGAGGAGCTCGGACTCAACGATCCCGCCTATATCCGCTACCTGAGATGGCTGGGCGGCGTGCTGACGGGCGACCTCGGCACGGCGCTGTCGAGCCGGCAGGACATCGCGGCCTCGATCTGGCCACGGCTGAAGAACACGCTTTTCCTGGCGTTCTGGGCCGCGCTGGTGTCGGTGCCGCTGGCGATCGTGCTCGGCCTGCTCGCCGTGCGCTACCGCAACGGCTTCGTCGACAAGCTGATCTCCGGCCTGGCGCTGGCCTCCACCTCGCTGCCGGAATTCTTCGTCGGCTACCTGCTGGTGTTCTTCTTCGCGGTGAAGCTGCAATGGTTTCCCGGCATCTCCACCGTCTATGACGGCATGCCGTTCGGCCAGCGCATGATGGCGATCGCGCTGCCGGCAACCGCGCTGACGCTGGTCGTGCTCGCGCACATGATGCGCATGACGCGGGCGGCGATCCTCAACGTCATGCAATCGGCCTATATCGAGACGGCCGAGCTGAAGGGGCTCAGGGCCTTCGACATCATCCGCAAGCACGCCTTCCCCAACGCCATCGCGCCGATCGTCAACGTCATCATGCTCAACCTCGCCTTCCTCATCGTCGGCGTGGTCGTGATCGAGGTGATCTTCGTCTATCCGGGCATGGGGCAATATCTCGTCGACCATGTCGCCAAGCGCGACGTGCCGGTGGTCCAGGCGGTCGGGCTGATCTTCGCCGCCGTCTATATCGGCCTCAACATGGTGGCAGACATCGCGGCGATCCTCGCCAATCCCCGGCTCAGGCATCCGAAGTGAGGCGCGACGATGTCTGAGCTCAGAAAAATCCCGATCGGCGCCTTGATCGGCCTCGTATTCACGGCGCTGTTCCTGCTTGCCGCCATCCTCGCGCCGTGGATCGCTCCCTACGGGCTGGGCGAGACCGTCGGCCAGGTGTGGGAGCCGTCCTCGGCCAGCTTCCTGCTCGGCACCGACAATCTCGGCCGCGACCTGCTGTCGCGCATGATCTACGGCGCCCGCACCACCATCTTCATCGCCGTGCTCGCCACGGCGCTGTCCTTCATCCTCGGCTCCGTGCTGGGCTTCACCGCGGCCGTGGTCGGCGGCTGGTTCGACACCAGCATGTCGCGCTTCGTCGACCTGCTGATGGCGATCCCGACGCTGATCTTCGCGCTGGTCGTGCTGTCGGTGCTGCCCACGACTCTTGTCACGCTGATCCTGGTCATGGGAATCCTCGATTCCACGCGGGTCTACCGCCTGGCGCGCGCCGTCGCCGCGGACATCAACATCATGGATTACGTCGAAGCAGCAAAGCTGCGAGGCGAGGGCACTCGCTGGATCATCTTCCGCGAGATCCTGCCCAACGCTCTGTCGCCGTTGGTGTCGGAACTCGGCCTGCGCTTCATCTATGCGGTGCTGTTCCTGTCGGCGCTGTCCTTCCTCGGTCTCGGCGTGCAGCCGCCGTCGGCCGACTGGGGCGGCATGGTGAAGGAAAACAAGGACGGCATCGTCTTCGGCATTCCGGCCGCCCTGATCCCGGCCGGCGCCATAGCGGCGCTGGCGATCTCGGTCAACCTCGTCGCCGACTGGATCCTCAACCGGACGACGAGCCTGAAGGGAGGACGCGGCTGATGGTTGCAAAAGCAACTGCCCCGAAGGCGGCAAAAACCGGTCCGCTGCTCGACATCCGCAACCTGCGCATCGAGGCCACCGTCTATCCGCCGGGCGAGCCGCCGAAGACGATCACGCTGGTGCACGACGTGTCGTTGACACTCGAACGCGGCAAGGTGCTGGGGCTGATCGGCGAGTCCGGCGCGGGAAAGTCGACGATCGGCCTGTCCTCCATGGGCTATGGCCGCGGCGGCGTGAAGATCACCGGCGGCGAGGTGGTGCTGAACGGCCGCGACATCCTGAAGGGCGGCGTCGGCGGACTGCGCAGGCTGCGCGGCCGCGAGGTCTGCTATGTCGCGCAGTCGGCGGCGGCCGCCTTCAACCCGGCGCACCGGCTGATGGACCAGGTGGTGGAGGCCTCGCTGCTGCACGGCGTCGCCAGCCGCGCCGAGGCCGAGCGGCGGGCGATGGCGCTGTTCAGGAAGCTCAGCCTGCCCAGCCCGGAGACGATCGGCCAGCGCTATCCGCACCAGGTCTCGGGCGGGCAGTTGCAGCGCGTGATGACGGCGATGGCGCTGTGCCCGGAGCCGGACCTGATCGTCTTCGACGAGCCGACGACGGCGCTCGACGTCACCACCCAGATCGACGTGCTCGCCGCCATCAAGGAGGCGATCCGCGATACCGGCGTGGCGGCGCTCTACATCACCCACGACCTCGCCGTGGTGGCGCAGGTCGCCGACGAGATCATGGTGCTGCGCCACGGCCGGCTGGTGGAATGGGGCGGCACGCGCCAGATCATCAAGGAGCCGCGGCAGGAATACACCAACGCGCTGGTGTCGGTGCACGAGATCGCGCATCAGGAGCAGCAGCCGGGGAAAACGCCGGCGCTCTCGGTCAAGAACGTCACTGCCGCCTATGGCGGGGGCCACGTCAAGGTGCTGAAGAACGTCTCGGTCGACATCTTTCCCGGCCAGACGCTGGCCGTCGTCGGCGAATCCGGCTCCGGAAAATCGACGCTGGCGCGCGCCATCACCGGGCTGCTGCCGCCCGAGCAGGGCTCCGTCACCTTTGCCGGCAGGACGCTCGGCAACAGGCTCGCGGACCGGCCGAAGGAGGATCTGCGCCAGCTGCAGATGATCTACCAGATGGCCGACGTGGCGATGAACCCGCGCCAGACGGTGGGGACGATCATCGGCCGGCCGCTGGAGTTCTATTTCGGCCTGCGCGGCCGGGAGCGCGACGCCAAGGTCTCGGAACTGCTCGACAAGATCGAGATGGGCAAGGGTTTCGTCGACCGCTATCCGGCCGAGCTGTCGGGCGGGCAGAAGCAGCGCGTCTGCATCGCCCGGGCGCTTGCAGCCAAGCCCAAGCTGATCATCTGCGACGAGGTGACCTCGGCGCTCGACCCGCTGGTGGCGAACGGAATCCTCAAGCTTTTGCTGGACTTACAGAAAGAGGAGGAGGTTGCCTACCTCTTCATCACCCACGACCTCGCGACGGTGAGGTCGATCGCCGATTCGATCGCGGTGATGTATCGCGGCGAGGTGGTGCGCTACGGACCGAAAAGCCAGGTGCTGGCGCCACCCTTCGACGCCTATACCGACCTGCTGCTTTCCTCCGTCCCCGAGATGGAGATCGGCTGGCTGGAGAAGGCGATCAAGGGCCGGCGCATGGAGAGCGCCGGCAACTGATTGATACGTTGCGATTTCGGGCCAACCATTGTCATTGTCAGGTTCACTCGGCCTCCAGGAGGAGGAGGAGGGCGGAGAGATTTGACGAGGGGATAAACTTCCACCCTGGCCTCTTTTCGGCACGAAAAAACGAAGGGATTTCAGCGGCCTGCTGATCCAAACCCCTTTATGCCGGCCGGAATTTGTTCACACCCTTCGGTGCATGGCCAGGAAAGCGCAAATTCCGTTCAAGCTGGTGCTTCCGGCGGCCATTTCGTCGCCATTGCCGCGCCGCCGCCGCCTCGACTAGAGTGCCGGCGCAAGCAGGGGGCCACATGGACACCATGTCATCCAAAAATTCCGGCGGCATCGCGCCGGCGCGGATCGCGGAGCTGCGCAAGAGGGCGGCGGCGGTCTTCCGCGCGGCGCGGCCCAAATCGGCAAAGGCCTTCGGCGAAGGACTGCAAGACTACCTCGGCGGCGTGCCGATGCTGTGGATGCAGGACTGGCCCACGCCGTTCCCGATCATGGTCGAGAAGGCGAAGGGCGCGACCATCGTCGACGTCGACGGCAACCGCCTCGCCGATTTCTGCCTGGGCGACACCGGCTCGATGTTCGGCCACTCGCCGGCGCCGGTGGCGCGCGCCATCCGCCGCCAGAGTGGGCGTGGGCTGACCTACATGCTGCCCTCCGACGATGCCGCCGCGGTGGGAAAGTTGCTGACGCAACAATTCGGGCTGCCGCGCTGGCAGATCGCCACCACCGCCAGCGACGCCAACCGCTTCGCGCTGCGGGTCGCCCGGGCCGTCACAGGGCGCGACAAGATCCTCGTCTTCAACGGCTGCTATCACGGCGCCGTCGACGAGACTTTCGTTCGACTCGATCATGGTAAGCCGGCAAACAAGCGCGGCCTGTCCGGCGAATATCGCGATCTCACCGTGCATACCAAGGTTGTCGAGTTCAACGACGCTCCTGCGCTGGAAGCCGCGCTGGCGGCACGGGACGTCGCCTGCGTGATCACCGAGCCGGTGCTGACCAATTGCTGCATGGTGCCGCCGCAGCCCGGTTTTCACGACGCGCTTCGGCGGTTGACGCGGGAAGCCGGCACGCTGCTGCTGATCGACGAGACGCATACGATCTCGACCGCGCCGGGCGGGTTCACGCGCAGGCACGGGCTGGAGCCGGACATCTTCGTGCTGGGGAAGCCGGTGGCGGGCGGCGTGCCGGCAAGCGTGTGGGGCCTCTCGGCAGAGCTGGCCGAGCGCTACGACCGCTATCTCGCGACCAAGGAGCCCGGCTATTCCGGCATCGGCACGACGCTGTCGGCCAACCCGCTGCAGTTCGCCGCCATGCGCGCCACGCTGGAAGAGGTGATGACGGAGGAGAACTATGCCGGCATGGAGCGGCTCGCCAGGCGACTGCAGGCGGGCCTGCAAGCGGCGATCGAGCGTCACCGGCTGCCGTGGCACGTCGCCCGCGTCGGCGCCCGGGTCGAGTTCATCTGCGCCCCCGGGCCGCTCAGGAACGGCGGCGAGGCCGAGGCCGCGCATGCGCCGGAGCTGGAGGCGGCGATCCATGTCGCGCTGGTCAATCGCGGCGTGCTGATCGCGCCCTTCCACAACATGATGCTGGTGTCGCCGGCGACTTCGCAGCGCCAGGTCGACCGGCTGGTGGCCGCCTTCGCGGATATTGCCGCGGCGCTCGCGGCGTGAGACAAGCGCCGGGACAAGCAATCAGGCGGAAAATGACCTCACCTTCCGGCTCCAGCCTCGACGAGGCGAAGCGTTTCCTCGACGCCAATCCCGATATCGAAGCCTTCGACATCGTGCTCACCGACGTGAACGGCATCGGCCGCGGCAAGATCGTCCGCCGCCACGAGCTCGCCGGCGTCTACGAGAGCGGACGTCACCTGCCGATCTCCATCCTCGGCCTCGACATCACCGGCGAGGACGTGCACGAGACCGGGCTGATCTGGGATTCCGGCGACGGCGACCTGCGCGCCTGGCCGATCCCCGACACGCTGGTGCGGCTGCACGGCACCAGCCCGGCACGCGGCCAGGTGCTGATGGCGATGTACCACCTCGACGGAACGCCGATGACTTCGGACCCGCGCCACGCGCTCGCCCGGCAGGTGGGAAAGCTTGCCGAGAAGGGGCTTCACCCGGCCGGCGCCTTCGAGCTGGAATTCTTCCTGCTCGCCAACGAACGCGACGCGGAAGGCCGGGTGCAGCCCGCCCGCGCCGTGCTCGACGGCCGCCGCAGCGGCAAGACCGAAGTCTACTCGGTCGATCACCTCCACGGCATGGAGCCGCTGTTTTCCGACATCTATGCCGCCTGCGCGGCGCAGGACATCCCGGCCGAGACCGTCATCTCCGAATATGCGCCGGGCCAGTACGAGCTGACGCTGCGCTACCGCAAGGACGTGATGCGTGCCGCCGACGATTTGGTGATGCTGAAGCGCATCGTGCGGGCGCAGGCGCGCCGCCACGGTGTCACCGCCTGCTTCATGGCCAAGCCGATCGAGAAATATGCCGGCTCGGGCATGCATTTCCATGTCTCGATGCTGGACGGCGCCGGCGGCAACGTGTTTTCCGAGGCCACGGAAGGCAAATGGGCGCCGACCCTGCTGAACGCGCTGGGCGGGCTTGCCGGCACCATGGCCGAATCCATGCTGGTGTTCGCCCCGCACGCCAATTCCTGGCGGCGCTTCGTGGCCCAGTCCTATGCGCCGGTGGCGCCGACCTGGGGCGTCAACAATCGCTCGGTGGCGCTGCGCGTTCCGGCCGGCGACGTGAAGAACCGGCGCATCGAGCACCGGCCGTCCGGTGTCGATGCCAATCCCTACCTGGTGGCCGCAACCGTGCTCGCAGGCATCGCCAAGGGCCTCGACGAAAAGCTCGATCCCGGCCCGGAGACCACCGGCAACGGCTACGCCGCCGAAGCGCCGGCCGGCGGCACCATGCCGTCCGACTGGCGCGGCGCCATCGAGGCGGCCAAGGGGTCGGCGTTCCTCAGGCAGGCGCTGGGCGAGGACCTGCACCGCACCTTCACCGAGATAAAATTCGCGGAATATCTGCGCGTCGCCCGTACGGTCAGCGAGCTCGACTACCACCTGTATCTGCACGAGGTGTGAGCGGACCGAGTCGCGATCGCGGCTCGCCGGAACCTCTCCGCCGCAGGGCGGTTGAGGGAGAGCCGATGCGCAGGCCGCGCGGCCGACCAGACGGGTCCGAGCATCGCAGTCCTGCCAGGCCGGGAGATGCAGAATGCCGACCGCACCCGCACCGCATCAGCAAAGGACCGAGGCGAGGTGGCCGCTGTCCCGCGATCTGCCGGCCGACCCGACTGGCGAAAGCGCCGCCGCCGCGCGCACCATCGCGGCGGTCAGGGAGGTGGCCGAAGGCTGCCGCCGCTGCCCATTGTGGCGCAACGCCACGCAGACCGTCTTCGGCGAGGGGCCGCAAAGCGCCAGCGTCGTCTTCGTCGGCGAGCAGCCTGGCGACCAGGAGGATCTTGCGGGCAAACCGTTCGTCGGGCCGGCCGGAAAAGTGTTCGACGCGATTCTCGAGGAGGCCGACGTCGACCGGCAAAAGACCTATGTCACCAATGCGGTGAAACACTTCAAGTTCGAGCCGCGCGGCAAGCGGCGCATCCATTCCAAGCCGAATGCCGGCGAGATCCGGGCCTGCCGCTGGTGGCTGGACAAGGAGCTGGCGCTGATCAAGCCGGATCTGGTCGTGGCGCTCGGCGCCACGGCGGCGCAATCCCTGCTGGGCAAGGCGGTTCCGGTGATGAAGATGCGCGGGCAGGTGGTGGAGCGCGACGACGGGCTGAAGGTCTTTCTGACCATCCACCCGTCGTTCATCCTGCGTATCCGCGAGCCGGTGGACAAGGACGCCGAGCGGGAGCGGTTCCGGCAGGACATGCGGGCGGTGAAGAAGCTGATGGCGGCGTGATTCTACCAGCAATACAGCGGTTGTTTGCCCTGTCCGTCGGCGCCGCCCCTTACCTGCCTGCCGGCATCCGCTCCCCGCAAAGAATCTATCGGCTTCACACATCTTCCATCGTCGGCAGATCGTGTTGACAAGCCGCTGCTTTTCCGAGTGCTTCTTGCGTCCTTCGTTCTGCTCCGCCGGGCTGTCGCTGCCGCCACGGCATGGATCCTATGGTCTCCGCGACGGCCTTCGGCCTGCTCCGCCATAGGATGACGAAAGACGGGATGGTTCGGCTACTCGCCAGCGGCCCGTGAGCCTTTGACGGTGGTGATCAGCCTGCAGCATCAAGGCTTTCGTCATCCTAGCGCGGAGCCGGAGCGCAGCGGAGGCGAAGACCCTAGGATCATGCCGTACCGATTGTGAAGTGCTCCGGCGCGGCGACGGCATCCTACCAGATGTGCGAATTCGATAGCCGTAAGAACGGGGAGAGTGCCGCCTGCCGCAGTCGCTTCGCAAATCTCCAGCGGTGATGGCTGACGAAATCGACGGCCAGTGCGTCCTTCTCCCCGTCCTGACGGCAGGGCTATCGCATATGAGTATCGGAGGGGCAGACAGCTCTGCGTCGTCATTCC
>NZ_JCACER010000007.1:0-8347 GCF_059502445.1 Kumtagia sp. | reverse complement strand
CCCTACTGCCCTACTGCCCTACTGCCCTACTGCCCTACTGCCCTACTGCCCTACTGCCCTACTGCCCTACTGCCTCAAAACGTCCTCGCCCCCCGCGACACCGCGCGCGCCAGCATCCCGGTGAGCTGCGCCTCCGACTTGCGGAACGAGGCGGCGTCCTGCGCCGTCACATTGAAGACGATGTTGACTGGCTGTGCGGCGCCGCCCGCCGCGACGCCCAGCCGGCCGTCGGCGCCGCGGCTGAGCGGCAGCACCGCCTCCGGCCCCGCCTCGCCCATCAGGCCCAGCCGGCCGCCGGCGGGAAAATAGGTCGGCGCCGAAACCACGCCGCCGGAAGCGAACGGCACGACGCCGCCCTTGGCGAAGGGCAGCAAACCGCCGCCGATATTCGAAAACAACGATCCGAACAGCGACTGCAGCGGCTGCAGCCCCTGGTTCAGCGCCATGCCGGCGAGGTTCAGCGCGATGCGGCGCAGCACGCTGTCGAGCTCCTTGCCGTCCACCACCGCCCCGCGCAGCGCGCCCGCAAGCTGCGAGCCGAAGCCCGCCGACAGCCTTTGCAGATTGTCCAGCGCCGTCAGGAACGGCTCGGTATCCGCCTCGATCGCGACGGTGACGGTCTCGGCCATGCCGGCCTCCTTAGGTCAATCCGACGGAACCGCAGGGGACAGTTTACTTTGTTTCGGCAGAAAGGCCGCAGCGGTTCAGAAGTCGCGCAGGCCGAAAAAAGTAAACTGTCCCCGGCACTTCCGCCGTTTTTTTTGCGTTCATTTCGGGCTGTCGGGTAGACTTGGCATCAGTCCGGAAACTGGGTCATCAGCGCCGCCAGGTCGCGGCGCGCCGGAGCGGCGTTCAGCGCGTAGCCGTACAGGCTCATCGCCCGCTCCATCTCGCGCGGCGTCATCGACCAGAAATTCTCGGGAGAAAGCCGCAGCAGGCCGAACCCCACGGCCATCACCGTGTCCCACGGGAATGTCCCCCGCGAGGGCTCGCCCGCACCCGCTGCGGCCGTCAAGGGTGTGGCGTCGCTTCCTTCGTCCCGAAGGTGGCGGCAAGCAGTTCCGACACGATGCGCGCAAAACCCGCCGCGCCGTCGGCCGCCTGCATCGTCGCCACCTCCTCGTCGGTGACGGAATTGCCGGCACCGCGCAGGCCTGCGCCGACGATGCGGATCAGGTCGCGCGCCGAAAGCCGCCCGGTGGCGAAGCGCTCGACCAGGGCGCCGAGATCGTCGGCGGCATAGGCCGCTTCCAGCTCCGCCAGCGCGCCGAGCGTCAGGCAGAGGCGATAGCTCTGGCCGTCGAGGTCCGCCGCCACCTCGCCGCGGCGCCGGTTGACGCTCATGGCGCGGCCGCGAAGCTGATTGCGCCGGCCGATTCCAGCCCGATCTCGAAGGTCACCTCGCCGTCATGGCTGCCGGCATATTCGAGCGCGGTGATCTGGAACGGCCCCTCGACGAGGCCGAAGCCTGGAATGGCTAGCTGCCAGTCGACGATCTCGGCGGAGAAGAAACGCGAGCGGATAGCCGCGTCCGATTGCGCATCCTTGAAGATGCCCGAGCCGCTCGCCGAGGCGCGCTGCACGCCGCTGCCGGCGAGCAGCTCGCGCCAGCGCCCGGCCGAATCGGCATCGGTCACGTCGACGGTCTCGCTGTTGAAGGCCAGCCGCCGCGAGCGCAGCCCCGCGACGGTGACGAAGTTGCCCAGCCCGTCGAGATCGATCTTGAGCAGGAGGTCCTTGCCCTTCTGTGCGACCATGTTCGTGTCCTGGTGGTTGTTGAAATGCGCGGCGCAATCCCTCCCCCTCGAGGGGAGGGTGGCCGCGAAGCGGCCGGGTGGGGTCGGTCCAGGCCGGGCTCGACGTTCCAGCGGAGCCCCGGCGGGCTTACGTATCCGCCAGCTTCGCACCCCTCGAGCAGAGAGCTAAGCCGCCTCTTCCATCAGCACCCGGAACCGCAGCAGCCCGTGATGCACGGAAATATCCTCGTCGAAGCGCACTTCCGAGAATTCCAGCCGGATGCTGACCAGGTGGTAACCCGTCATCGCAAGCGGCGCATCGTCGAGCAGCGCCTGTGCCCGCTCCATGATCGCCAGCGCCTCCTTCTTGCCCTGGCTCTTCGACCAGATATGCAGCGTGAACAGGTGCTCGGTGCCGATTTCGGTGCCGGTGCTCCAATCGAAGGCGCTGGTGCGGCCGAAGGTGATGTAGGGGAACGCCACATGCGCCGGCGCATGGTCGTAGACCTTGCCGCCGCCGAGCAGCGCGGACAGCGCGCCGTCGCCGGCCAACGTGGCGAAAACGGATTTCTGCAGCTCAGCCGCGGCGGATGTCATCGTCATTGCCCCTCGTGGCGGCTCGCGAACGCTCGGGGCGATCGCCAGCGGACACACCACCTCCCAAGGTTGCAGCATCCGGGAATTCCACATCTTCCGCAAGCCTTTGCGCCTGCAATCTCAACGCGCGAATCAAGCCGTCGAGCGTCAGTCTCATGGCAAGGTTCATGCGCCGGTCTCCTTGACGCGGCAGACGAGGTAGCGGCCGCTCTCGTCGGGGTCCTGAACGATAACGATCGCGAAGACGCGGTTCTGCCGGACGAGCCGCATGCCGCTCGCCACGCCTTCGCGATGGCGGATGGTGACGCGGTGCGTATGCTCCTCCAGCGTCTGGCCGGCACCGAAGCGCGCCGCCTGCGCAACCGGCTCGATCTGCCCGAACACGGTGGCGACTTCCTGCCATCCGGTCACGTGGCCGCCCATGCCGTCGCCGGCCGGGGCGGGAGCCTGCAGCGACAGCTCATGCCGCAGCGAGCCGGGATCGATGAAGGTCGCCCGCATCAGATCCTCCGGTCGCGGTAGCTCGCAATCATCCGCTCGTAGGCCGGCGGGTAGGAAACCGGCTGCTCGTCGGGGCCGTAGCTCGCCCGGAACTCGTACCAGTGCGCCGCCAGCACCAGGATCGCCCGGCGCAGCAGGTCGGGCACGTCGGTACCCGCCTCGCCGAAGCCGGCGCGGAAATCGATGTCCAGCCCGTTCATCGCCCGCATCGGCTGCGGGCGCCTGATGAACAAGAGCCGCGCCGGGCGCGACACCACGTCCGCCTGGTAGTCGCCGGCGCCGACCAGCGAGGCCTCGCCCTCGGTGCCGTAGGCGGTGACGGCGATGATCTCGCGCACGGGATGGCGCATCAGCAGCACAATATCGCTTCGCGGGATGCAGTCGATGGCGAGCCGCCACGCCTGGTCGATCAGCGCCAGGCCCGTCGCCCGCTCGACGTCCTCGCGGGCGGCGCGGATCAGGCCCTCGATCAGCCCGTCCTCGGCCGATCCTGAAAGCCGCAGGAACGCCTTGGCTTCGGTCAGCGTCACGGGCTCGACCGTCGGCTCGGCGGTGCGCAGCAATGCCATGGAACGACCTCGTTGTGAGAAATGGAAGCGGCCCCGGCGGGAGGAACCGGGGCCGCGACGGCACCTGCGGACCGGAGGCGCAAGGAGAGGTGATCGCCGTCGGCTAGGTGCCGTTTCTGGCAGTTCCAGACCTGCCCAGGAGAAAATTCGCCAGCCCGGCGAAAATGGTGTTCGGCGAGCACCGCGCGGAGCGTAGGTCGAGCACACGGCACCGGAGCGCGGCAGAACTGTAGCGCGCAAATCAAATGGCGCCGCGCGCAACTTCAGTGCACTGAAATTACCTGCGAAACGGGGCTGGTAGCGAAGGTGGCTTGCCGCGTGGGTGGCGACTTATGTTTGCCTCACTGCCCTTGGTGATCGCCTGAACGAGAGGTCCCACTTCTTCAGCGATCTCGCGCGTCGATATCCCGGCCTCCATGGTATCAGAGATAAGCAGGTGGACATGGCTCTCCAAGCCAAGCACCGCTAGATCGGGGTGCGACAAGCTCTCTTCGACATATTTATCGAACAAGCGGCGGCCGCGTTCCGACATAGTTCCCCCTGTAGCTTTGCTGCTCTACTCACCGTATTCGTGTCGGTGCACCTGCCGAATGCCCAGAGTTCAATGGACATGGTATGATCATCCTGTTCGGGTTTGGAAACAAAGATGACCAGGACGGCATTTCCGGACTGAGGCGGGCCGGACCAGGCATCCTAAACAGTAGTCTTTCTTCGAGGACATAGCAAAACGGAGGATCACCATGGCATGGCAAGTTCCGCTTTCCACTAGTCAGGTTACGACCGTCGCGGCGCTGGGCGAAACAGACAGCGCTCTCATCATGCGCGGCGTAGCAATTGCCTCCACAGGCGACACAACTATCCGGGGTTTTGGCAGCAACCATGAGGTGATTGTCGATGGAGCGGTCACTGGCGTCTACGATACGATCTGGCTTGGGGCTGACCCTTCGAACGATTCGAATAACAAAGTCACAGTCAGCGAGGGCGCTTATGTTCGGTCGGTAGGCTCAGCCAGCGACAGCGGCATTGCGTCTTGGGGAACCAAGGCCGAAATTGTCAATCACGGCACGGTGAGTTCGAGTGGCTTTGCCGTCATTTTGACCGGGGTCAGCGCCAGCACTGCTTCGACGGTCATCAACACCGGTTTGATCGACGGTGGAACCATTGGTGTGGCGCGAGTGGGAGGCGGTACCGAGACGATTATCCTGAACAATTCCGGCACCATAAGCGGCGGGACCGCTTCCTATGGGGAATATAATCAGCAGGCAGTTGCAGGCAAGGACCTGATCGCCAACAGCGGCAGGATGATCGGCGACATCCTGCTCGGCGGCGGCGACGACCTTTATGATGGCCGGCTCGGTACCGTGGACGGCGACGTGTTCGGCCAAGCCGGCACCGACCGCCTCTATTCGGGGGCCGGCAACAACCGCCTGTTCGGTGGCGACGGTAATGACACGCTTATGGGCGGTGCCGGCGCCGACTATCTCAGCGGCGGCCTCGGCAGCGACCGCGCGGCCTACACCACATCAAAAGCGGGCATCACTGTCAGCCTCGCCAACGCTTCGCTCAATACTGGCGACGCCAAGGGAGACACCTTCAATTCGGTCGAGAACCTGACCGGCTCAGATTTTTCCGACACCTTGTACGGCACCAACGGCGTCAACGTCATCTCCGGCGGTGCCGGCAACGACACCATCAAGGGCTACCGGGGCAACGACACCCTTGCCGGCGGTTCCGGCAAAGATCAATTCGTCTTCGCTTCGGCGCTAAGCGGCACAAGCAATGTCGACACCATCACGGACTTTCGCGCTGTTGATGACACAATCCGACTCGACAATGCTTATTTTGCCTCACTGACGACACTCGGGACGTTGAGCGCAGCTGCTTTTCGGGCGAACACTACAGGGCTCGCGCAGGATTCGTCCGACCGGATCATCTACGAGACAGACACGGGCGAGCTCTATTACGACGCCAACGGCAACGCAGCCGGCGGCGCCGTGCTCTTTGCCAAGGTCGGCCCTGGGCTCGGCATCACCAATGCCGATTTCGTTGTGATCTGAAGTCTGTTCGTTCCTGTCGCGGCGGATGCGACAGTTCCGGTCGTAAGCTTCAAGACGACCCGCCGCCGAGGCCTCGGTCGTCCGTCCAGGCGTGATTTCCCCGTAAATCATTGTAATTTAATAAGTTTTTTCGGTTTTGCTCGACCAAAATCGGAACTCTAATGATGGCTGGGCATTCCTTGGGGAGACTACCCGTCGATGAGGCAACTGCACTTTGTCGTTGTGCCGTATCGCGTCGTAAGAGGGGACCTGCGGCCAGCAACACTGCTTCACCACGAATCCTCTCTATACACGGCGAAATGCCTGAATAATTAGCAAAGGTTGCCTGACTTTTTAGGCGCATACTGGCTATCTTTGGTGCCATCCGAACTTGCGCTGTCGATCGCCCGGTACGCCACTTGTGCCATTTGAACTGCGCGTGCGTTCCGGGACTTCGATCTTGCGCCTTACAAGAACGCCATTTGCGGGCCGGCATGGCGGATTTTCCGGCAGGCTTACGTCGTGCCGTATTTCATCAGCTTGATCGCGTCGAAGTCCTGCACGCCGCCGCCGACGCGCTTGGTCGTGTAGAACAGCACGTAGGGTTTCGCCGAATACGGATCGCGCAGGACGCGCACCCCGGTGCGGTCGACCACCAGATAGCCGCGGGAAAAGTCGCCGAAGGCGATCGGCGTGGTGTCGGTGCCGGCGTCCGGCATGTCCTCGGCCTCGACCAGCGGAAAACCCATCAGCATTGCGCGGCTTCCCGGCGTCGCCGGCAGCTGCCACAGATAGTTGCCGTCCGCATCCTTCAGCTTGCGGATCGCCGCCTGCGTCTTGCGGTTCATCACCCAGCTGGCGTTCTGCCGGTATCCCGCCTTCAGCGCATAGACCAGGTCGATCAGCTTGTCGGACGGGTTGCTCGCCGGCAGAGCGCCGGCGACGCCGGTGGCGATGTAGCCGATATCGCCCCAGGTCCAGCTCGCCTCCGCCACGGTGTCGTAGGCGAGAAAGCCTTTGGGCTTGTTGGTGCCGTTGCCGATGACGAAGGCCGCGCCCTCCTGCTCGGCGAAGGCGATCTCGATCTCGGCCGCGATCCACTGGTCGAGGTCGACCACGGCGTCCTCCAGCAGCGTCGGCGTCGCCGCCGGCATGGCATAGAGCTCCGCCGTCGGAAACTGCAGCTCGTCGAGCGTCGGCGAATTGGTCTGCGTCCGCGCCGCGGTCTCCGCCACCCAGCCGACGGCCGGCCCGCCGATCGAGAACGGTTTCTTCAGCACCGCCGACGACACCTGCCGCACCGAGGCGATTCCGCGGATCGGCGATATCTGCGAAAGCCGCCTGCCGATCTCCACCTCGATCTCCTCCGGCACCAGGTAGCCGCCGTCGGCACCCGAGCCGGCCGACATCGCCTTCACGTCGAGCGCGCGCATCGCCCGCTCGTCGCCGCGGCACAGATAGGCATCGAAGCCGCCTTGTGCTCGGAGGGTGCGGCCCGTCGTCCCCCGTCGCCCAGCGGCGGGCGCAGGCGCTTCAGCGCGAGATCGTCCAGCCGGCGTTTCTGCTCGTCGAGCGCCGTCGAGATGCGCTCCACCTTGTCGGTGGTCACGACGTCGGCGCCGAGCCGCCGGTCGATATCAGCCAGCTTCTCCTCGTTGGAGGCCTTGAACGCCTCGAAGGTGGTCATGAACTCGCCGAAGGCATCGGCGATGTCGGCATCCCGCGCCGACTTGGTTTCCAGCCCGTGCGGGCCCGTCATGTCAGTCATGGTCTCACTGTCCTTGCTCGTTGCATCATGCGTGTAGCCTCGCGAAGCCGGTTCACGAGGTCGGCGGTCGACCCGGGGGCGGCGTCCCGCGCCGCCAACAGGGTGGCGTAGCCCTTGGCGATCACCGTGCGGGCCTCGCCATGCGTCAGCCCCGCATCGCGCGTGAGCCAGCGTTCGAAAGTGCGGGCGGTCGGCAACCCGCCGCCCTTCACCGACTGCACGCGCGCGCCGGGCAGCATCGGAAAGGTGACGACCGAGATCTCCCACAGATCCGCCTCGACGATGCGACGGATGCCGGTCGTCGGGTCGTTGTGCGCCTTCACCGCGCGAAAGCCGATCGACAGGCCGTCGAGGGCGCCGGCGCGCATCAGCGACAGCACCTCGCGGGCGCGGCCGACATTCCTGGCCAGCCGCCCGCGCACCAACAGGCCGCGCGCGTCCTCCTTGAGTTCCGTCCACACGCCGATCGGCTCGCCCGGATCGTGCTGGTAGAGCATGCGCACGCCGGCCGCGCCGCGCTCGCTGATGGAGCGGGCGAAGGCGCCGCGCATCATCATGTCCTTGCCGAGATCGATGGCGCCGAACAGGCTGGCATAACCGGAGAAGGCACCGTCGGCCTCGACCTCGCTCAGCGCCAGGCCGGCATATTTGCGCTCGCAGGCGCCGCTGCGTCTTTCGCTCATCTGTCGCTCCCGTTCCTGAAAATCCGGCCGATCAGGCCGTTGCCGAAGGCGCGCTTGAGAAAGCCCAGCCCCCACCAGGCCGACAGGCTGGCCGCGGCCGCGCCCATCAGCGCCGTCTCGCCGGCGCCGAGCATGTGCCCGATGCCGAGCTCGGCGGCGATCTTGAGGCCGGCGGTGCCGCCGAACACGAGGCCGCAGACCAGGCCGACGGCGAAGCGCACCGCCGCCTCGCGCCGCCCGGCCGGCAGCATGTAGGCGAGCGAGATCGCCGAGCCCGCGACCGCGCCGGCTCCCTTGGCGACCCACAGCCAGGCCGCCTCGTTGATGTCTGTCATTGGGGGTTTCCGATGAGATGGGCGGCAGGCGTTCCAATCCGGAGACGGAGCCGGCTCGGAAAAGAGCCCCCTACTGCCCTACTGCCCTACTGCCCTACTGCCCTACTGCCCTACTGCCCTAC